>CAKUPI010000155.1 GCA_934675045.1 uncultured Eubacteriales bacterium | reverse complement strand
ACCCGTCGCTTTTTCAACACACAGCGCCTCGCTGTCATCGGTCTGATGGCCGCCATGGTCTTTGTCGCCACCTACTTCTTTCACATTGACATTCCCACCCCGCTGGGAAAAACCATGCTCCACTTCGGCAACGTCATGTGCGTGCTGTCCGGCCTGCTCTTCGGCGGATTGACCGGCGGCCTGTCCGCCGGCATCGGCTCGGCCATTTACGACCTGCTGGACCCGGCCTACGCCCCCGAGTTCTGGGTCACCTTTATCTTAAAGTTTGCCATGGCCTTTATCGCCGGCAGCCTTGCCGGGCGCCACGGCCTGCTTCAGGTCAAGCCGCCGCGCCTCATTGCGGCCGCCGCCGCCGGCGCGTTCAGCTACACCGCCCTGTACGTTTGCAAGACCATCATCGTCCAGTACTTTATCATGCGCGCCGAATGGGGCACCGTGATGACCGTCGCCGCGACCAAAGGCTCCGTCTCCCTCTTCAACGCCGTTGTGGCCGCTTCGGTATCGGTCATTCTGGCGCTGGCGCTCCGCCCCGCCCTTGTGCGCGCCGGCGTTTACCGCAAGCTGGATGGGAACCGCCAATGAGACAGGAAACGCTGAGCGTCCCGTCACAGTTTGACGGCCTGCCTCTTTCCATACTGATGACCTTGCCCGAGGGAACCCCTCGGGCTTTGGTGCAGTTTTCGCACGGCATGTGCGAGTACAAGGAGCGCTATCTGCCCTTTATGCAGTTTTTGTCGGAGCAGGGTCTGGCCTGCGTCATTCACGATCACCGCGGCCACGGCCAAAGCCTCCGCACGCCGCAGGACCTCGGCTATTTCGGGGAAAAGGGCCGGGGCGCCGAGGGCCTTTTGCAGGACCTGCACCAGATAACCGGCCTGATGAAAGTGCGCTTTCCCTCCCTGCCCCTCTTTTTGTTCGGGCACAGCATGGGCTCGCTGGCGGCGCGCTGCTATGCCCGCCGGTGGGACAGCGAGCTGAGCGGCCTTCTCGTCTGCGGCTGCCCCGGCGAAAACCCCGCCGCCGGATTCGGCATCGGCCTTTGCCGGTTTCTCACCCTGTTCGGCGGCCAGCGCCGCAAAAGCCCCCTACTGGCCGGAATCCTGTTCGGCTCGTTCAACCGCGCTGTCGGCTCCAAGGGGCGCAACGCCTGGGTCTGCCGCAACGAAAGCGTGGTCGCGGCCTACAATTCCGACCCCCTGTGCGGGTTTGTCTTTACCCTCAACGGCTACGAGTCCCTGTTCCGCCTGATGCGGGAATGTTACAGCACCAAGGGCTGGAAAATGGCAAACCCCGCCCTGCCCGTTCATTTTATTTCGGGGGGCGACGACCCCTGCCGCATCAGCGACAAACGCTTTGCCGCCGCCGGAGAGCACCTCAAGGCGCGCGGCTACCGCAGCGTGACGCAGAAGCTTTACCCCGGCCTGCGGCACGAAATCCTCAACGAGGGCGATATGCAGGTATGGCGCGACGCCGCCGCCACCCTGCTCGGCTGGCTGGATTCCCCTTCGGCGTAGCGCCCGGCCCCTTTGGCGCCGGCCGCCGCCTCCGCGCCGGCGAAAAAAAGCCAAACATCCGCAGACTGTGGCAGCCTGCGGATGTTTTTTCTGTGCGGCAGCACAACTCGCTGCCGTTCTGTCTGGTTTTATGCCGAAAACCGGGCGCTTTTTTGCGCAGTCAGCGCTCCAGCGTCTCCAAAAAGGCGGCGATTCGGGTGTCCAGCTGGCCGGAATCCGAGGTGGAGTAGTCTGTCTCCAGCGCGATGTAGGGGACTCCCATTTCGTGGCAAAGGCTGCGGATGGACGCCGTCTCCAGCAGGTAGGGCTGGCAGGTTTGCAGCGACAGGTCCATGACGCCGTCGACGCGGTACTGCCCGATCAGCTCTTTCATGCGCTCCAGCCGCTTGGGGTCCGGGGTCATCACGGCGCAGCCGATGTTCAGATAAGCGTCGGCGATGGCGTTCAGAATGTCCTTGCGGCTTGTGTCCACGATGTGGTCGCTCTGCTTGGTGCCGCTGCAATTTTCGTAGCAGACCACGTTGGCACCGTTTCTCTCGATGGCTCCCACCGTCTTTTGCAGCACGCCGCCGATGGGACAGCCGGTGATCAGAATACGCTTTCCGCCGGGGTGCACCTTGTCAGACTGCTGCCGCTTGACGGTTTCCGTCAGCTCTTCCACGGCGGCAATGGATTCCTCCACGCTGAACTTGAAGCCCAGCCCTTCCAAAAAGGTATACAGCTCCAGGCCGGACACCGGCGGCGTCTCCGCCGTCAGCAGCTCCATCAGCTCGGCGCGGCGGCGGCGCAGCAGGTTCCGCTTTTCCGCCGCCCGGCGCAAATCCTCTTCGGTGATGACAACGCCGAAGCGCTCCTGCAGGTAGTCGACAAAGCGCTGCAGCTCCTTCCGCCACATTTCCCTGGCGTAGAGCTGCTCCGTTCCCTGCGGCAGGTGCAGCACATACATCTCTTTGCCGCGGCCCATCAGCTCGTACATTTTCTTTTTGCCGTCGCAGGTGGTCTCGCCCACAATGATGTCGGCAAAGTAGGTATACGGGCACTTGTCGGCAATGTAAAACCCGTAGCTCGACTTGATCAGCGGGCAGAGGTTTTTGGGCAGGTCCCGCTCGGCCGCGGGGATGGTCTCGGCGCTCATGCCGCAAAGGCTCACAGAGATGACCCCGGCGGCGTCCAGAAGCTCCAGCGGCGTGTAGGTGCAGAAAAACCCGGCTACGTTCCGCCCCGCCTCCTTGGCGGCCATCACCTTCAAAAAGCCCGATTTGCGCGCCTCGCTGTATTCGGCGAATGCCTTCGGCAGTGTCTGCTCGTTCATGATTGTTTCTCCTTCTTTCCGTTTTCGCGGGCGATCAGCGCCGCCCCGAGCGCGCCGGCATAGCGCCCCTCGGGAACGGTTTCCACCCGGCAGCCCAGCTTTTTTTCCAGCGCCCCCACCAGCTCCGGACAGCCGCACAGCCCGCCGGTCAGGCAGACCGTTCCGTCGGCGGGGGCCGGCAGCTTGCCCGCCTGGGCGGCCACCTTCTCCGCAATGGAATCGAGCACGGCAAAGGCGATGTTCTCCCGCTTTTCTCCGCGGCCTATCAGGCTGGTGACCTCGCTTTCGGCGAACACCGTGCACATGGAGCTGATGTGCGTATCGCCGCCCGCGGGCGCCAGCGCGCACAGCTCCTCGAGCCGCAGCCCCAGCGCCGCCGCCATGACCTCTAAAAAGCGGCCCGTTCCGGCAGAGCACCGGTCGTTCATCAGAAAATCCGCGACCGACCCGGCGGCGACCTGAATGATCTTGGTGTCCTGCCCGCCGATGTCAAGGACCGTCAGATTCTGTTTTCCGAACAGGGACACGGCGCCCCTTCCGTGACAGGTGATCTCCGTCACGGTTTTTTTCGCGTAGGGCACGCTGATCCGCCCGTAGCCCGTGGCCGCCACAAGCCCCTGCTCCGGCGGGAAGCCCGCCTCGGTCAGGCCGCGCGCGATGTCCGCGGCCGTGTCCACGCTGCTCCAGCCCGTCGGCTGCACGGCGGTGTAGAGCGGCTCCGGCCCTTCCCCCAGCACCACCGTTTTGGCGCAGGTGGAGCCGATGTCGATTCCGATGTAATACATAAATGCGCATCTCCGTTTTCCGTGATCATTCATCGTTTCAGCGGCAATGCTCCGACCTTCTGACAACGAATGGTTCTCTTGCCGCGGCCCTGTAAGCCGTGGCTCCGCCATAAGTTTACATCCGCGCATTTCGCCTGTCAACGGGTCTTTGCAATTTCGCGCGCGCAGGCGTGCGGGGCAAACTGTTGTCTTGCTTTCTACGGTAAACTGCTGTATAATTCGGGTAGCTGCGGGCGCGCCCTGCCGGGCACCGGAATGCGGGGCGGACGGGCAACGGCCCTGTACGCCAAAGCGCCGTTCAGGCCCGTCTTTCAGGCCGTGCCCGGGGCAATGCCCTTTGACAAAGGCACCGCGGCGGCGCCCGCCGGATGCCGCGGGAGCAAGCCTGACTGAACATCCATCTGCAAACACAATCAAGCCGGAAATCTAACAGAGGTGACCCATTCGTGAAGGTGAAAATCACATCGGACAGTACCTGCGACCTGTCCCCGGAGCTGCTGCGGCAATACGGCATTTCCATTACCCCCCTGTCCGTCTGCTGCGGCGAGAGGATCGGCGCAGACGGAACGGAAATCACGCCGGAGGACATTTATGCCTACGTGGAGGCCGAGGGCAAGCTGCCGAAGACCAGCGCCGTAAATGTCGCGGACTATATCAAAGAGTTTCGCCGCTGGACGGAGCAGGGCTGCTGCGTGGTCCACTTCTGCATCAGCAGCGACTTTTCCAGCACC
>CAKUPI010000154.1 GCA_934675045.1 uncultured Eubacteriales bacterium | reverse complement strand
GTTTTGCACCACCCGCGCCCTTGGCGAGGACTGGAAGGTGCTGCTGGACGAGGAGCACGGCTGGTTCACTGCCACCCGTGCCCGTGATTTGGCGGAGAATAATCCGGACATTCTGGATTTTGACGCCCTGACCGGCTGCCGGCTGGACATCGACGAAAGCCGCACCGAGCTGATGCGGGAAACCGCCGACGGAAAGGAAGTCAGCTACGTTCCGCCCCGCTATTCGTATTCCTATGACTTTGCGGTCATCATCTCGGTCCGCCATCCCTATTTTGACGAGATGCGCTTCCGGCTCAACGGCAGCTCGGTCGACCTCGAGCCGCAGCGCCCCGCCGTGGGCGGCCGGACGCAGGTACTGGGCGCCGGGCGTCCGGACCCGGAAACCTGCGCGGAGTACCGCAAGTACCGACAGATGGGCGAGGAGATCTGCCGGCGCCTGGAGGAGGCGCGGAGCGGAAAGCGTCCGGCGGACGCCGAGACGGAGCAAGCGCCTGCGCAGACGCAGCAGGGAGGGAATCCTGCGGCAGGAGCGTGGGTCTGCCCCGCATGCGGCGGCACCAACGAGGGCCGCTTCTGCGAGTACTGCGGCTCGCCCAGACCGTAAGCCCCCGCCCGCCGGGTGGGGACGGGCGGGCAGCCGCCGAGAGGAGAAAAAACGGGCGTCCGCCCGCGGACAGGGGCGGGCGCTGCTACGAAAAGACAGAAAGGGTGAAGATCATCCATGCCAGCACAGGTGACCAACTACCAATGTCCCGGCTGTACCGGGCCGCTGCATTTTGTGGGCGCTTCCGGCAAGCTGGAGTGTGATTACTGCGGCGCCAGCTACGATGTGGCAGAGATAGAGGCACTTTACGCCGAAAAAGAGGAAAAGGCGGCGGCAGCGCAGCAGGCCGCCGAGCAGAAAGCCGAGGAAGAAAAGCAGGCTGCGCAGGACGGTGGCTGGGAGCTGCCGGAGCTCAGCTGCGACTGGGGCGCCGAGGGGGACGGCATGAAGGCTTACAGCTGCCCGAGCTGCGGCGCGGAGCTCATCTGCGACGCCAGCACGGCGGCGACCGCCTGCCCGTACTGCGGCAACCCCACGGTGGTTCCGGGGCAGTTCACGGGAACCCTCAAGCCGGACTTTGTCATTCCCTTCAAGCTCAGCCGCGAGGACGCCGTCCGCAAGCTCAAGAAGCATTACAAGGGCAAGGCCTTTCTTCCCAAGACCTTCTCGCGCGACAACCACTTGCAGGAGATACAGGGCGTTTACGTCCCCTTCTGGCTGTTCAGCGGCGAGGCAGAGGGCAGCGCCCATTACGACTGTACCCGCTCGCGCACCTATAAAAGCGGCGAATACCGGGTCACGGAGACCGAGCATTACGATGTGTACCGCGCCGGCAAGCTGCAATTTGAAAAGGTGCCGGTGGACGCCTCCAGCAAAATGCCGGACGACCACATGGATTCCATCGAGCCTTACGACTACAACGAGCTGAAGCCCTTCTCCACCGCCTATCTCCCCGGCTTCCTCGCCGACAAGTTCGACGTGTCGGCAGACGACAGCCGCGAGCGCGCCGATACGCGCTGCCTCGGCACCCTGAAAAAGGCGCTGAGAAACACGGTAGAGGGCTATGAAGTCTGCTTCCCGCGGGGCGAAAGCGCAAACATCAGGGGCGGCAAGGTCCACTATGCGCTGCTGCCGGTGTGGATGCTCAACACCAAGTGGCAGGGCAAGGACTTCCTCTTCGCCATGAACGGACAGACCGGAAAATTTGTAGGCGACTTGCCGGTGGACAAGGGTCGGTTCTGGGGGCTGTTTGCCGCCATCGCCGCGCCGCTGTCCGTGCTCGGCTCGGTCATCGTCCTGCTGATGCGATAAGGGAGGGGCGGACATGAAAAGAAAACTCACAGCTTTGCTGACGGCGCTTCTGCTGGCGCTGGCTCTGTGCGTCCCCGCCTCGGCGGCGGCGGAATACGGCGTGGTCTACGACGAGACGGAGGTGCTGGGTTCGCCCTATCTGGAAATGCAGGGCGAAGAGATGCTGCCCGAGCTGTCCGAGACCCTCGGCATCGAGCTTCGGGTCGATGTGCTGAGGGGAATGGACTATGACAGCATCGCCGACGCGGCCGTGGCCATCTACGAGAACTTCGATTACGGCTTCGGCGAGGAGAAGGAAGGCGTCACGCTGACCATCCTGATGGAATTGCAGGATGACGGCAGCTACGCCATGCCCTCCGGCGACAGCTGGTGCGTTTACGCCCGTCTGAGCGAGGCGCGGGGCAGCGGACAGGAGCTGGCCAATGCCATCCGCGACGTGGTGGCGCCGTATATGGCCGAGCGGGCGTGGAACGGCGAGGACATCACCATGAGCGGTGTGGCGCTCACGCAGGCGATAGGCTGCATGGCGGCGGCCGTGTCCGACTATTTCGGCCTGCCGGGCGACGCCGGCGAGGACCTCGAACCGCAGGGAACCGAGCCGGACGGCGTCGACATGCACTATATCTTCGACCACAGCGACCTGCTCTCCTTTGAGCAGTGGGCCGAGCTGGAGGCGCGGGCCGAGGACATCTCGCTGCGCCACGGCTGCGGCATTTACGCCGCTTTTGTGGACGATTTCACCGAGTACGGCGGCGGAGACGATGTGTACGAAACCACCTATCAGCTCTACCACGCCGGTTCCCTCGGCATGGGCGAGGGGAGAGACGGCGTCATCATCCTGCTGAGCATGGAGGAGCGCGACTACGCCATGTTCATCTACGGCGAGCAGGCCGAGTACGCCTTTGACCGGTACGGCGCCAAGCAGCTGGAGGACCGCTTTTTGAGCGATTTTGGCGATAACGACTGGTACACCGGCCTTTCCCATTACCTCGCCGCCTGCGACGAGTTTCTGGCGTTGGCCGAGGAGGGGAAGCCCGTGCGCTCCAGCCCGCTGCCGTTTGTGGCAGCGGCGGTGCTGGGCGCCTGCCTGATTGCGCTGATCGTGTGCCTGATTCTCAAGGGGCAGATGAAGTCCGTGCGCAAGGGCGTCGAAGCAAACGTCTATGCCGTCGCGGGCGGGCTGGCGCTGACGGACAGCTACGACCACTACACCCATACCACCGAGTCGCGCACCAAGATTGTTGATGAGTCCAGCAAAAGCGGCGGCGGAGGCGGCAGCACGACAAGCCGGAGCGGCGGCGGCGGCCACGGCCGCAGCGGAAAGTTCTAAGGGGGCCGGAGAATGAAAAAGTGGTTCGCGCGCCGGGCTGCTGCGGCGGTTTTGTGCCTGACGCTGGCCTTGTGTCTGGCCGCCTGCGGCGGAAAAACCGACCCGCCCCCGGCAGGGGGGGACGGCGTGACGGGAACGCTTTCCGGCGGCAAGGGCGGCGCCGACACCGGCAGCGGAAGCGGCGCCGGTACCGCTGCCGTGCCGGAGGTCGATTCGGAGAAGGCGGAGCAAGCCCTTGTCCTGCTGCGCAGGAGCATGTCGAGTGACGATCAGCTGGCCGGCGCGGTGGCCTATCTCGGCAGCCGCGAGCAGGGGGAGACCGCGCCCTTGGCAGACTGGCTGCGGGAAAACTGCTTCGATTTGGCAGAGGAAATGCCCTTTTTGCTGGAGATTCCGGCGGAGCGCGTCCTTGGCGCGGGGTACGGCGACCTGTACTGCATCGTTCCGAGGGACGAGAGCACCAGCCTCGCCGTCAACCACGTGACCTGGCAGTCGCAGGGAAACGGCGTGTGGCCGGTGGCAGACGAGGTGCTCTACCGCGAGGAATACGCCCAGCCCGTGCTGGTGTTCGCCAATTACGAGGAATGGCCCGACGAGCCGGACGTGGAGATCACCCTTGTGACCAACAACGGTCTCGAGGTGAGCTGGTGCCCGCTGGCCGATGAATACGGCTGCGCCATCGTGCCCACCGGGGTGGACTACGCCCCGATGCTGATGGACTTTGCCGTTTACGGCTACACCACCGGCCTTGAAAAGCCCGATGGCTGGGAGCCGGACGGGGCCGGCTGGTGGCTGCCGCCCACGGACGTGGGCCTGGCCGACACCACGTGGGTCTGCGGGGACTGGATGCTGGAGCTGTGTTACGGCGACTGCGGCCCCGAGTACGCGGGGACCGCCGAGCTGCGCCGCTTCCTTGCGGGCGATGTGGATTTGACCATGCTCTTTTCCGGCGTGTGGCGCATGGAGGACGACTGCCTGTGGCTGGATGTCTCCACCGACGACGGCACCGTTTTCCGCGGCAGCTTCCCGATTCTCCTCTCGCCCTCCGGGGAGCAGATGCACTTCCAGCGCGCGCGCAGCGGCGAGGGAATGCCCTTCCTGCCGGACGGTGTGGACACCGTCGACCTGACCCGGAGCTACGGCTAAGCACCACAGTGCACCGCATACAAAACGCCGCCCATCCGGGCGGCGTTTTGCGCAGGGAGGAAAAAGCCCGCCTTGCGGCGCGGCAAAGGCCGAAAGAAGGAAAAAAACGCCCCGAAGGGTAGTTTCCAATAAGACAGTATGAAAACATTACTGACATAGGGTAGCTGCCGTACAGGAGTGCGACAAGAAAAATTGGCGATACTTGGTTTTCACAACCAGG
>CAKUPI010000153.1 GCA_934675045.1 uncultured Eubacteriales bacterium | reverse complement strand
GCACAACCGAGATGCTGGAAACGGGCATTAAAGTTGTCGATTTGATCTGCCCTTATGCAAAGGGTGGTAAAATCGGTCTGTTCGGCGGCGCCGGCGTCGGCAAAACCGTTCTCATCATGGAGCTTATCAACAACATCGCCACGCAGCACGGCGGGCTGTCGGTGTTTACCGGCGTCGGCGAGCGCACCCGCGAGGGCAACGATCTGTATAACGAGATGAAGGAAAGCGGAGTGCTTTCCAAAACGGCGCTGGTCTACGGCCAGATGAACGAGCCGCCCGGAGCCCGTATGCGCGTCGGCCTTTCGGGCCTGACCATGGCGGAATACTTCCGCGATCGCGAAGGGCAGGACGTTCTGCTGTTTATCGACAACATTTTCCGCTTTACGCAGGCCGGCTCCGAGGTCTCGGCGCTGCTCGGGCGTATGCCATCGGCCGTCGGCTACCAGCCCACCCTTGCCACCGAAATGGGCGCTTTGCAAGAGCGCATCACCTCGACCAAGAAGGGATCCATCACGTCGGTGCAGGCCGTTTACGTGCCTGCCGACGACCTGACCGACCCCGCGCCGTCCACCACCTTTGCCCATCTGGACGCGACGACCGTGCTGGATCGCGCCATTTCCTCGCTGGGCATTTATCCCGCCGTCGACCCGCTGGGCTCCTCCAGCCGTATTCTGTCGCCCGACGTTGTCGGCGAGGAGCATTACCGGGTAGCGCGCGAGGTGCAGCGCATTTTGCAGCGCTACAAAGAATTGCAGGACATCATCGCCATCATGGGCATGGACGAGCTGAGCGACGAGGACAAGCTGACCGTCGCGCGCGCGCGCAAAATCCAGCGTTTCCTCAGCCAGCCCTTTACCGTGGCCGAGCAGTTCACCGGTATGCAGGGCCGCTATGTTCCCATCAAGGAAACCATTCGCGGCTTTAAAGAAATCATTGAGGGCAAGCATGATGATTTGCCCGAGTCGGCCTTCCTCTTTGCCGGCAGCATCGACGACGTAGTTGAAAAAGCCAAGCAGCAGTAATACTGCTGCCGCAGGACAGGCAGAGAGGATGTGAAGAGAAATGGCTTTGTTCCACCTGCAAATCGTCACAGCCGACGGCCTTTTCTTTGACGACGAGGCCGAAAGCATACTGGTGCGCACCATCGACGGCGATATCTGTATTCTGGCGAGGCATATCGATTACGTCACGGCGCTCGGATACGGCGAAGCGCACGTCTCGGTTCAGGGAAAGGTCCGGCGGGCCGCCTGCATGGGCGGTATGCTGGCCGTTACCGGGGGGCGGGTGCGTGTTGTGGCCTCGACCTTTGAATGGAAAGAGGACATTGACGTCGCCAGAGCGCAGAACGCTTTGGAGCGCGCGCAGAATACGCTGAGCTCTACCGCCTCGGAGGAAGAGAAGCGCTTCGCCGAGGCCGCGCTGAAACGGGCGCAGGTCCGCCTGCGCGTTGCGCAGAGTAAATAGCCTCGTTCCCGGGCGGACATCCGGACAGAACAGGATTTATCCAACAGTTAACCCTCCGTATGCATCATCATACGGAGGGTTTGTTGCTGCATCGAGCATACCCTGAAAAGGTAAAAAAGCTGCCAGCCGCGCCGAGAGCGCCCGGGAAAACCGCCCGGGCGCTTCTTTATGTTAAGGATAAGGCACGCCGCTTTGCGCGGCCGGGCGCAGGGTCGTTGGAAGCCCGTCCGGCGCGTTGCCGGCTTTTCTTTGTCATACAGACCTTTTCCCGTCATACACATGAAAGCAGGAAATCATATCAACGAAGGAAGGGTTGTTTGATGGAGCTGATCAAAAATACAGTCCCCCAATATACGCTCATAGCCGACGGTGCTTACGGGCAGGAAGAGTCGCTGGAGACCATTGTGCCCGACGTAAACCCGGACGTGCTGCGCATTCTCTGCGCAAGCGCGGAAATCTGCTTGAAGGAAAAGTCGCTTCAAGCCGGAAAAGCCCGTGCGGCGGGCGAAATCCGTTCGCGCATTTTTTATACGGCCGAAGGCGGGGAAACTATCTGGATGGTTGAGGGCAGTACGCCCTTTTCCTGCGCCGCCGACATCGCAGAGGCCGGGCCGGACGACACGCTGGTCGCCTCCTGCTCTGTGGTGAGCGCACAGGCATCGATGCTCAATCCGCGCAAGCTGTCGGTCAAAACGCGCTACTGCCTCCGCGCGCAGGTTTACCGGCAGGGAGTGGCAGAGTACGTGGAAGGGGTTGACAGCAAGCCGGAGGACGGCGTCCACACGCTGCTGGAAACGGCCCAGCCGCTGACCTTAATCGGCTTACCGGAGCGCCGCATGGTGATCAACGAGGAAATCCGCCTTTCGGGGGGAAGCGTACTGGCGACAGACAGGCTCTACCGGACGGACCTTTCATGGGTCATTGAGGACAAAAAGGTGCTGACCAACAAAATCATGCTGCGGGGCAGCGCCTGCGTCAAGGTGATCACCCTTGCGGAAAAGGGTGGCGCCCCGTCCTGCCAGACATACAACCTGCCCTTTGCGCAGATCATCGAATCGGACAATACCGACGCCGGTGACGAGGTCGAGGTTCTCTATCAGACCCTGCAGAAGGAAATCGGCTTGACGGCCGGCGTCGACGGAGCGCCCGTGTTGCAATGCAGCATCACGGCCGTGGCACAGGCGTTTGTCAGCCGCCGTATACAGGTCAGGCTCCTGACCGATCTTTACAGCACCGTTTACGACGGCGAGGCGGAAGCCGCCGAGATATCGGTGCCGATCGGCGCCGAGCGGCAGAGCGCCGCGGCAGCCTTTTCCGAGACCATTCCGACCGATGCGCCTGCGGTGCGCGTTTACGATGTGGCGGTGCGCTGCGAGGTTCGCCGCCCTGCGCCGGAAGACATGTCGGCAGTCGGGTGGGTGTGCTGCCAGATTCTATACGAAACGGCGGATGGGCTTTGCTGCGCCGCCCGCAAAGTGGAAGTCGAAGGGCGGCTTGAATCCCCCTACGGAAACTGCTGCGGCCTGCGTCTGGAATGTGCGGAGCCCCAGGTCAGCTGCGCGGAAGACGGCAGCCTGCTGCTGTCGGGAAAGGGCGTTTTCACCTGCACCCGCCGGGAAAGCCGGGCATACCGGCAAATCAAGAGCTGGCGTCTGAACAGGCAGAGCTGCAAAGTGCGGCCGCGGCGGGGCACGCTGGTGCTGCGCGCCTACGACGGCCGCGACACCGTCTGGCAGATTGCGAAAAAGTACAATACCACGGCGGGAGACATTTTGGCCGCCAATAAAATTTCCGACGAAAGCGAGCTGAGCAAAGGAAGCCTGATCCTCATTCCTTACAGCAGATAGCGGTTCTAAGGCCCGAGCCTGGCCATATAATGGTAACAAAAGTATTCCGCAGGGAGGAATGTGCATGGAAAGCCGAAGCATCTACGAATCGATTGCCACACGCACGGGCGGTGATATTTATATCGGAGTGGTCGGGCCGGTCAGGACGGGAAAATCGACCTTCATCAAAAGCTTTATGGAAACCATGGTGCTGCCGAATATCGACAACATCTACCTGAAGGAACGCGCCCGCGACGAGCTGCCGCAAAGCGGATCGGGAAAAACCATCATGACGGCAGAGCCAAAGTTCGTGCCCGAGGAGGCGGTCGAAATTGCCATCGACAGCCAGACCCGCTTTCGCGTCCGCATGATTGACTGCGTGGGGTACATGGTCAACGGCGCGGTCGGCCAGTTCGAGGGCGATGCGCCCCGCATGGTGATGACGCCGTGGGCAGACAAGGAAATGCCCCTTTCCAAGGCCGCCGAGATCGGCACGCGAAAGGTCATTACCGAACATTCGACCATCGGTCTGGTCGTGACGACCGACGGCAGCATCGGAGAGATTCCGCGCGAGGGCTACACAGAGGCCGAGGCGCGGATCATCAAAGAGCTGCAAGACATTCACAAGCCGTTTTGCCTGCTGCTCAACAGCGCGGCGCCGGACGGGCCGGAGGCGCGCCAGCTGAAAGCGGAGCTGGCGGAAAAATACGGCGTTCCCTGCATGGCCGTCAACTGCCAGCAGCTGAAGCAGGCCGACATCGAAGAAATTCTGTCGAGCGTGCTGTATGAGTTTTCTGCAAAGGAGTTTAGCTTTACACTACCTGAATGGGTAAGCGCGCTGCCCGACGGAAACCCCTTGCGTGAGGAATTGTACGCCGAAATTCTGGAAAAGAGCAGCCGCATCGAAAAAATGCGCGATGCCCGTGCGGCGATTGCGGAGCTTAGTCAGTGCGGCAAAATCGAAAGCGCCTCCATTTCAGAAATTAACCTGAGCGAGGGCATTGTGGCGGTGCGGGTCGACGTGCCGTCGAGCCTCTTTTACGAAATCCTGTCCGAGCAGGCCGGCGTGACCATTTCGGGCGAGGGCGAGCTGATGAGCATGCTGTGCGAGATGGCGCAGATCAAGCGCGAATACCAGCGTCTGGAAGGGGCGCTTGCGCAGGTGCGGCAGACCGGGTACGGCATCGTCATGCCCAGCATTTCCGAAATGCGGCTGGCCGAGCCCGAGATTGTCAAGCAGGGCGGGAAATACGGAGTCAAGCTGCGGGCCAGCGCCCCGTCGATTCACATGATC
>CAKUPI010000152.1 GCA_934675045.1 uncultured Eubacteriales bacterium | reverse complement strand
ATGCGGCTGGCCAAGGGGACCATCAAGCGCGCGTATGACGAGCTGGAGCGCCTCGGGGTCATCCGCATGACGCAGGGCAAGGGGACCTTTGTGCTCGGGCGGCTCAAGCGGACCGACAGCCACAAGGAGCAGGCCATGCTGGCCATCGACCGTATGCTGGACGAGCTGGAAAAGCTGGATTTTTCGCCGCGCGAAGTGGAGATCTTCTTCGATCTCAAGCTGCGCGAGCGCATGGATCGCGGCAACGGCCTGCGCGTCGCCGTGGCCGAGTGCAATATCGAGTCGCTGTCCCTTCTCGTCGATCAGCTGTCCGGCATTGAGGGCATCGAGGTCTTTCGCTTCATGCTGGACGACGTGCTGAACGCCCCGTACAAGCTGAGCGAAAACATGGATTTGATTTTCACCACCGAAAACCATGTGGAAAGCCTTGAGCATATCGTGATGCAGCCGCAGAAAATTGTGAAGGTGGTGCTGGCGCCGACGCAGGCCACCGTCGTTTCGTTGACCCGCATGCGCGAGGCCCGGCGCATCGGCATTCTCAGCGTCAGCGAGCAGTACGGCCGCGCCATGGAGCGGGGCGCCGTCAGCGTGGTGGGCAGCGACCGCCAGTTTGAATCGCGCTTTTTCGGCGAGGCGGGAATCGAGAGCTTCCTCAGCCGCCAGGACGCCGTTCTGGTGCCGTCGGGCTATATGAAGTTCTGCACCGCCGAGGAGGCCGACTTTTTGCACCGGATCGGCCGCAACAAGCCGGTCATCGCCTACGAGCTGCAAATTGATGCCGGGTCCTTTATGTACCTGCGCGATCGGATTGAGCAGCTGCAGCGCCAGCGCAGAAAATAAACAAGCTTCCGTTTTGACAGGGGGGCAGCCTCAAAGCTGCCTCCCTGTTTGCGTCCGGCCGGCTTTCCGGCCCGCGGCGTGGCGGTGCCGGACGTGCCCGCCCGGCCGCAGCTTTTGAAGCAGGAAAGCCCCCCGGAAAGGGGCGGGAAAAAGCGCGGGGAAAAAAGTAAAAAACCGCCTTGACATATGTAATAGAACAATGTATTCTATAGTCATATAACATAGAAAAGCTCCACAGAAAAAGGTATCAAAAGAGGTGCGACATGAGTAATCAAAAGAAGCTGGTCATCGGCGTCATCGGCGCCGACGTACACGCCGTCGGCATTCAAATCCTCTATCACGCGTTTCAGGAGGCCGGGTTCGATGTGACCAACCTGGGCGTCATGGTTTCGCAGGAGGAGTACATTGCCGCCGCCATCGAAACCAATGCAGACGCCATTGTCGTTTCGTCGCTGTACGGCCAGGGCGAGCTCGACTGCCGCGGCATGCGCGAAAAATGCGACGAGGCGGGGCTTCAGGGCATTCTGCTGTACGTCGGCGGCAACATTGTCATCGGCAAGCAGGACTTCAACGATGTGGAAAAGCGCTTTAAGGCCATGGGCTTTGACCGCGCCTTCCCGCCCGGCACGCCGCCGGAAACCACCATCCAGGCTCTCAAAGAGGATCTCAAAGTCGAGGACTGAGGGATGGGGAGGCAAAAATGAAACCCGTTTTATTGATTGATTTCGGGAGCACCTACACCAAGGTGACGGCCGTGGATGTGGATGCCGGTGCGCTTTTGGGCACGGCCTGCGCCTATACCACTGTCCAGACCGACATCAACGACGGCCTGAACAATGCCCTCAAAATCCTGCGGGAGCAGACCGGCCCGGTCGAGTTTGCCGAGCGGTACGCCTGCTCGTCGGCGGCCGGCGGCCTGCGCATGATGGCGTGCGGGCTGGTGCCCGAGCTGACGGCCTCGGCCGCCAAGCAGGCCAGCCTGGGCGCGGGGGCCAAGGTGGTCAAGGTTTACGCCTTTCAGCTGACCGAGGACGACGCCGAGGAAATCGCCGCCGAAAAGCCCGACATTTTCCTGCTGGCCGGCGGCACCGACGGCGGCAACACCGACGTCATTCTGCACAACGCCCGCATGCTGGCCGAGATGGGGGGAGACTTCCCCATCATCATCGCCGGGAACCGCTCGGCGGCGCGGCAGTGCCAGCGTATTCTGGAAGGGCGCCAGACCTTTGTCTGCGAAAACGTCATGCCGCGCTTCGGGGTTTTGAACATCGAGCCGACGCAGAAGCAGATTCGCGAGGTTTTTCTCGAGCGCATTGTCAAGGCCAAGGGCCTGTCGCGCGCCAGCGAGCTGATATCCGGCATTATGATGCCGACCCCCTCTGCCATGATGACGGCCATGCAGCTGCTGGCCGAGGGCTGCGAGGGGGAAAGGGGCATCGGCGAGCTGCTCGCC
Source organism: uncultured Eubacteriales bacterium (assembly GCA_934675045.1). Classification (GTDB taxonomy): domain Bacteria; phylum Bacillota; class Clostridia; order Oscillospirales; family Butyricicoccaceae; genus Ventrousia. The sequence continues at coordinate 2,296 of CAKUPI010000152.1, read as the reverse complement.
GTCGACGTGGGGGGCGCCACCACCGACGTGTACTCCATTGCCAACGGCATGCCGCGCGGCATCGAAACGGTGTACAAGGGCCTGCCCGAGCCGTACATCAAGCGCACGGTCGAGGGCGACATCGGTATGCGTTACAGCATTCACGGCATTGTGCAGGCGGCCGGAATGCCGCGCGTGTGCGAGCTGTCGGGGCTGAGCGAGCCGCGTGCCGCCGAGCTTATCGACCGGCTGGCGCAGTACACCGACACGCTGCCCGACACCGACGAGCTTGAGCGGCTGGATTACGCGCTGGCCTCGCTCGCCGTGGAAACGGCCGTTACCCGCCACGCCGGCTTTATGGAAGAGGCCTACACCATGATGGGCCTGACCTATGTGCAGACCGGCAAGGACCTGCGCGACGTCGATCAGATCATTGTGACCGGCGGATCGCTCATTCACACGCGGCGCACCAACGAAATCGCCGCCCACGCGCTGCAAAACCCGCAGAAACCGATGAACCTGCTGCCCAGAAGGGCGAAAATCCGCATCGACCGCCGGTATATTCTGGCGGCCATGGGCCTTTTGTCCCGCACCGCGCCGCAGACGGCGCTCAAAATCATGAAAAAGGAGCTGACATGCGATGGAGATACAGAATAAACGCATTCCCGACGGCGAGTTTCAAAAGCTGAGAGAAGAAATCCTCGGCCAGTGGCCGACCGGCAAGGACGTCAACCTGCAGGAGGCCGTGGACTACCATAAAAAGATGCCGGAGGAAAAGGTTTTTTCGCTCAAGCTGAAAAACGCCAAGAAAAACCACCAGACGCTCATCCAGCCGCGCGCCGGCGTTGCGCTCATCAAGGAGCACATTGAGCTGCTGACCTATTTGCAGGACAAGGGCGAGGCCGACCTTTTGCCCACCACCATCGACAGCTACACCCGTCAGAACCGCTACGAAGAGGCCGAGAACGGCATCGCCGAGTCCGCCAAGGCGCAACGCTCCATGCTCAACGGCTTCCCGGCCGTCAACCACGGCGTCGTCGGCTGCCGTCAGGTCATCGAGAGTCTCAACATCCCCGTTCAGGTGCGTCACGGCACCCCCGACGCCCGCCTGCTGACCGAAATCACCTATGCCGGCGGCTTTACCAGCTACGAGGGCGGCGGCATTTCCTACAACCTGCCCTACGCCAAGAGCGTGCCCATGGAGCGCACCATCCGCGACTGGCAGTACGTCGACCGCCTGACCGGACTGTACGAGGAGGCCGGGGTGTCCATCAACCGCGAGCCGTACGGCCCGCTGACCGGCACGCTTGTGCCCCCCTGCATTTCGCACGCCGTCGCCATCATCGAGGCGCTGCTGGCCGCCGAGCAGGGCGTTAAGAACATCACCGTCGGCTACGGCCAGTGCGGCAACCTCATTCAGGACATCGCCGCCATCCACACACTGGAGGAGCTGACGGACGAATACCTCGCCAAGTACGGCTACAGCGACGTAACCGTCACCACGGTGCTGCACCAGTGGATGGGCGGCTTCCCCGCCGACGAGGCCAAGGCCTTCGGCGTAATCTCCATGGGCAGCGCCATCGCCGCGCTCTCCAAGGCCACAAAGGTCATCGTCAAGACCCCGCACGAGGCCGTGGGCATTCCCACCATGGAGGCCAACGCCGCGGGTCTGCGCTGCACGAAGCAGGTAGTCAACATGCTGGCGGATCAGGTCTATCCCAGCGAAAGCCTCGCCGAGGAAGAGGAGATCATCCGTCAGGAGACCCGTGCCATCGTGGACAAGTGCTTCGAGCTGGGCAACGGCGACATCGCCCTGGGCGTGTGCCGCGGCGTGGAGTCCGGCGCGCTGGACGTGCCCTTCGCGCCCTGCCGCGCGAACGCCGGTCTGATGCTGCCCGCCCGCGACAACGACGGCGCGGTGCGCATTCTGAATTTCGGCAACCTGCCCTTCAGCCAGTCCCTGAAGGACTTCCACACCTCCAAAATCGAAGAGCGCGCCAAGGCCGAGCACCGCAAGGCCTCCTTCCAGATGGTCATCGACGACGTCTACGCCATCGGCAAAGGCCGCCTCGTCGGCCGGCCGGCAGCGCCGGCCAGCAATCGCTGACGCGCTGTCATCGACGGAGCCCACGCGGGGCGGCTGAGCCGCCTTGCAACTGCTACCGCGCAAAATCGACGGAGCCCACGCGGCCTTGGTGGCCGCTCGGCTCCTGCGGTACGTTTCTGGTCGAGGTTGCTTCGGCCCGACGGCTCCGCGCGGCGATGGTCGCCGCTTGAGCCTGCGATTTTCCGCAGCGCCACGCTCCAAAAGCGCGGC
>CAKUPI010000151.1 GCA_934675045.1 uncultured Eubacteriales bacterium | reverse complement strand
TTCCGAGGCTGGAGCTGGACCGGGAGGTCTTAAACGGCACGTCGGCAGAGGTTTTGAAGCGCGGGGTCGGGCTTTACGACTACGCGCAGCTGCCCGGCGAGGGAAACCGCAACGTCAGCGTGGCGGGTCACCGCAACGGCCGCAAAAACGGCATTGTCAACGACCACGCCCCGTTTTATTACATCGACACGCTGGAAGAGGGCGATTTCCTCTACCTGCGCGACGACGAGAAGATCTATCAGTACTGCTATGAGGACACGAGCATTGTCGAGGCGGACGACTGGGGCCCCATTTACAGCCAGGGCTTTTCCTGCCTGACGCTGACCTCGTGCCATCCCATCGGAACGACCGACCGGCGCATTATCGTGCGCGCCCGCCTGACGGGCATCATCGACGCCGGCGGGGAGGAATACACCTATCCCATGCATAAGGAGAACCCACAGAATGAAACCGATGAAAATACGCCTGCTGTGCCTGCTGCTGGCCGTCTGCCTGCTGCCGGCCTTCGGATTGCTGATTGACGCTCGGGGAGAAAAGGGCGCCGTACCCGAAAAGCGGGAGACGGCGACGGGCAAAACGGTGTACCAGAACCCGAAGGGCACGGTCGACGCCTCCAACGCGGCGGAGGGCTACCTGCTGGTCAGCTACACGGGCGGCAAAAACGTGCGCGTCAAGGCGCAGGTGACCCGCGAGAAGGGGACGGCCTACACCTATGAGCTCAGCAACAGGGGAGCGGTCGAGATTCTGCCGCTGACCGAGGGAAGCGGCATGTACACCGTCAGGATTTTTGAAAACATCGGCGGGAGCCGGTATGCGACGGCCTGCTCCTATCAGTTAGAGGTCAGTCTGCGCCACGATTCCCTGCCCTTTTTGTACGCCAATCAGTATGTGAACTTCACAGGCGACGGCGCGGCGGCAAAAAAGGCGGCTGAGCTGGCGGCGGGCAAAAAAAGCGACTTTGACAAAATGTCAGCCTTTTACGATTTTGTGGTGGGCGGCTTCAGCTACGACTACGAGCTGGCCAAAACGGTCAGGTCGGGGTATCTGCCCGACGTCGACGCCGTGCTGCAAAGGAAAAAGGGCATCTGCTTTGACTACGCCGCCGTGATGGCCGCCATGCTGCGCTCGCAGAACATTCCGTGCAAGCTGGTCATCGGCTACGCGGGGGAGACCTATCACGCCTGGCTCAGCGTCTATCTCGAGGGCGCGGGCTGGGTGGACAAGGCCATTTATTTTGACGGAAACGTGTGGAAGCGCATGGACCCGACCTTTGCCTCGACGGGAAAGCGCAGCGCCTCCATCAATCAGTATATTGCAGACGACGCCAATTACAGCCAGAAATACGTCTATTAAAAGAGATTGGAGCTTGTGAAAAAGCAGAGCAAAAAGCGGCTTTCCGCCGACGAGCTTTCCGTGCTGTGCCGTCAGCTTGCCATGCTGGTGCGGGCCGGCTACCCCGCGGGGGAGAGCGTCGCCATGCTGGAAAGCGGCGCGCCGTCGGAGGGGGTGCGGCAGACCCTTGTCAAACTGCGCCGTGCGCTCGACGCCGGGGAGTCTTTGGCCGGGGCCATGGCCCAAACGGAGGAGTTTCCTGATTACGCCCTTGCCATGGCCGACATCGGCCAGCACTCCGGCCGCCTCGAGCAGGTTTTGCAGGCGCTGAGCGAGTATTACCGCCGCGAAAGCCAAACGGTGTCGGCGCTGCGCCGGGCCGTCGGGTATCCGGCCCTGATGGCGGCGCTGGTTGTCGCCGTTTTTGCCGTGCTGGTCTGGCAGGTTTTGCCCGCCTTTCAGCGGGTCTTTGAGCAGCTCGGGGGCGCGGCCGGCGGCTCCCGGCTTCTTTTCGGGCCGTTCGGCCGGGGGCTGACCGTCGCCCTTGCCCTTTTGCTCATGGCCGCCGCGGCGTGGGCGGGCCTGTGCATGCGCCGGGGGCGGACGCCCTTTGCCCGGCTCTTTCGGCGCAGCGCCGCCGGACGGGCCGAAATGCGGGGGCGGTTTTCCTCGGCCATGGCGCTGATGCTGTCCAGCGGGCTGCCGATCGACGAGGCGCTGGCGCGCGCGGCCCGTCTGCTGCGGGGGACGGCGGCCGAAGGCGCCGCCGCCGACTGCGCGGCCAGGCTGAACGGGGGCGCCTCGCTGGCGGCCGCGGCCGAGCGCAGCGGGCTTCTGACCGGTTTGCAGGCGGGCCTTTTGTCGGCCGGTGTACTCGCCGGGGCGGCCGACGAGGCCATGCGCGAAATCGCCGAGCACTGCCGGGAGGAAAGCGACGAGGGGATGCAGCGGCTGATGCAGCGGTTTGAAACGGTGCTGCTGGTGCTGCTGTGCGCGGTTACGGGAGGGCTGCTGCTCTCGGTCATGCTGCCCCTTTTGGGCGTGCTTTCGGCCATTGGAGGCTAAAGGATGGGAAACTGGCTGCGGCGAAACGCCGCGTTGATCCTTTTGTCGGCGGCACTGCCCGCCGTTTTGCTGCTGGCGGGGCGCGGGCTGATGAACCGGGTGTCCCGCGAGGGCGCCGAGGCGGCCCGGCGGGGCCTGTGCCGCGCCGCGCTGGAGTGCTATGCGCTCGAGGGCTTTTATCCGACGGCGCCCGACTACCTGTACCGGCGGTACGGCGTCCGGATTGACCAAAGCCGGTATGTCGTCCATTACCGCTATGCCGCAGAGAACCTGATGCCCGACATCGCCGTTTTTGAGACGGGGGAGGCGCGCCCGTGAGGCGGGGGAGCCGGGCGGGCGGACTGGCGGGGCTGCCGGTCTTTGCGCTGTGCGCCCTCTTTGCCTTTCTGGCGCTGGGAAGCGCGCTGCTGGGAAGCGGCGTTTACCGATCGTGCGTGCGGCAGGGCGAGGAAAACAGCGCGCGCCGCACGGTGCTCAGCTATCTGGCCAATCAGGTGCGGCAGGGCGACAACGGAAGCATTGGCGTCACCACCTTCGGCGGCGGCGACGCGCTCGTGCTGACAAGCGCGGCGGACGGCGTTTTGTACGACACGCTCATCTACTGCTTTGACGGCAGCCTGCGCGAGCTGTACTGCGAGCGGGGGCTGGGCCTTTCGGCGCAGGACGGAACGGCGCTGACCGCCCTGGACGGGCTGGAAATCGTGCTGGAGGGCGGACGGCTGCGCTTTGACGCCCGGCTGGGAGAAAGCCGCTTTTCCGTTTCGGCCGCACCGCGCGCGGGGGCGGCGCGCTGGGAAGGCGCCTATGAGGAGGTGCTGCCGTGAAAGACGGGCGATCCGGGCTGTTTTTGACGGAATTGATCTTTGATTTGCTGATTTTTGCGCTGTGCGCCGCCGTGTGCGTCAGCCTGTTTGCACGCGCGCACGGGATGCAGGCGCAGAGCCGGCGGCTGTGTGCCGCCGTGGCCATCGCGCAGACGGCGGCCGAGCAGCTCCGCGCCGGGGAAAGCCCGGCGGAGACCGGCTGGGGTGAGGACGGCAGCTACGGCGTCGCCGTGCGCAGGGCGGACAGCGGGGGGCTTTCGTGCTGGAGCGTCGCGGTGTGGAACGCGGAAACCGGCCGGGAGGCGCCCATTTACACCCTTGACTGTGCGGCGGAGGTGAGCGGGCGTTGAAACGGGAAACAGGAAGCGGGCCGGCCGGCGTCGGGGCGCTCAGCGTCATGACGGCCCTGCTGGCCGTGACCCTGGCCGTCTTTGCCCTGCTGACGCTGTCCGCGGCCCGCGCCGATCTGGCGCTGAGCACCCGGGCGGCCGAGTCGGTCTCGGCGTGGTATGCGGCCGACAGGGAGGGCGCGCGCGCCCTGCGCGCCTTTGAAAAGGGCGGCGGGCAGAGCTTTGCCTGCGAAATCGCCGTCGACGAGCACCGCGTTTTGCACATTGCGGCATACCGCGGCGCCGACGGCAGGGCCGTCGTGACCGAGTGGAGAACGTCGCCGGCCGGCGAGGCCGGGGACGGGGACTTCCTGCCGGTCTGGCAGGGGGAGGAATAGAGGCGGGAAGCATGGACATACGGGAAGTTTTACAGCGGGCCGTCGCCCAGAGCGCGTCGGACATTCTCATTTCGGCCGGGCTGCCGGTCGCCTACAAAAAGAACGGCTTTTTCGAGCGGCAGGGCGAGCGGCTGCACGCCGCCGACGCCGCCGCGCTGACGCAGAGCCTTTACGACCTCGCCGGCCGCGACAGCGCCCCCTTTCTGCAAAGCGGGGACGACGATTTTTCCTTTGCGCTGCCGGGCCTTTCCCGCTTCCGCGTCAACGCGCTGCGCCAGCGCGGAACGCAGGCGCTGGTCATTCGGGTAGTGTCCTTTGCCCTGCCCGATTGGAAGGCGCTGCACATTCCCGACGCCGTCATGCGCTTTGCCGCCTGCACCCGGGGGCTGGTGCTGATCACCGGCCCGGCCGGCAGCGGGAAAACGACCACCCTTGCCTGCATTGTCGACGCCATCAATTCGACGCGCTGCGCCAACGTAATCACCGTCGAGGACCCCATCGAGTACCTGCACAGCCACAAAAAGAGCATTGTCATGCAGCGCGAGCTGGCCGTCGACACCGTCAGCTACGCGGCGGCGCTGCGCGGCGCGCTTCGGCAGGCGCCCGATGTCATTTTGCTCGGGGAAATGCGCGACAACGAAACGATGCGGGCGGCCATGACCGCCGCCGAGACGGGGCATCTGGTCATTTCGACGCTGCACACCATCGGCGCCGT
>CAKUPI010000150.1 GCA_934675045.1 uncultured Eubacteriales bacterium | reverse complement strand
TGATGATTTTGTTGAGCGCCGGGCCGATGCCGTCTGACTTGACAGACTGGTAGAAGCGCTGCCCGTTGCGCTTGGTGCAGTAGCCGAAAAAGCCGGTGCTTTCGGGCAGCAGGCGGTTGACGACGTTGTAGGCCATGTTGAGGTCGCCGCCGGGGTTGCCGCGCAGGTCTAAAATGAGGGCGCGGCAGTTGCTGCCCGTCATATCCTTCAGCGAAAAGACAAACTGAATGTACGAGGCGGTGTCGGCAAAGCGGGCCCACTTCATGTAAAAGACGCCGTCCTCGACAACCCGGGAGGAGAAGTTGGGGGTGCCGATGCGGGCGCGGGTCAGTGCGAAGCGCAGCTCGGCGTCGCCGCGGCGGACGGTGATCTCGATGCCGGTGCCCTCCTCGCCGCGCAGCAGCTCGGCGACCTCGGCCAGCTCTTTGCCCCTAAGCGAACGCCCGTCGGCGGCGATGAGCAGGTCCCCCGGCCGGACGCCGGCCTTTTGGGCCGACCCGCCCTCGGAAACCTCGGTGACGCGGGCGTACTCGCCGTCCAGCTGCATGGTGATGCCGACGCCGACATAGCTGACCGAGGTGGGAAAGGCGCTGTCGTAGGTGCCGGCGGGAATGAACATCGAGTGGCTGTCATAGCTGCCGAGCATGGCCTCCATAAAGGCGTTGTAGTTCTCCTCGTCCTCAAACAGCGACAAAAGGGCGCGCATGACGGGGTCGTCCTCGCGGGAGGAGTCGATGCCGTAAATCTGAATGAACTCGGCGACGGACTTCATGCGCTCGTACCGCTCGTCGGCGGTCAGCGCGGCGGCGGGCAGGGCAGAGGTCAAAAACAGGCAGACAAGAAGGGCGGAGATGAGCTTTTTCATGGGCGTTCCTTTCTCGGCCGGAATAAGGCGGAAAAACGGGCGGGGAAAAGCGCCCCGCCGCGGGCTTTTACATGTGATCGGGCGCGGTGACGCCGAAGGCGGACAGCGTGTTTTCGATGACGGTGGCGACGCAGCCGATGAGCACAATGCGCGCGTCGCGCAGCGCGTCGCTGCCCGCGTCCTTGATGCGGCAGGCGGTGTAGAAGCGGTGGAAGGCGGCGGCCACCTGCGTGGCGTAGCGGTTGAGGCGCGACGGCTCGCGCGATTCGGCCGCAAGGCGGATTTCCTCGGGCAGGCGGGCCAGCTCGCGGATGAGGTCCAGCTCGCTCGGGTCGGTCAGAAGGCCGAGGTCGGCCTTTTCGGCCGCCAGCGAAATGCCGTCCTGCGTCAGCGCCTTGAGAATGCTCTTGATGCGCGCGTGGGCGTACTGGACATAGTAAACGGGGTTGTCGCTGTCCTGACGCACGGCGAGGTCAAGGTCAAACTCGAGGTGGGTGTCGGCGGCGCGGGAGTTGAAGAAGTAGCGGGCGGCGTCGACGGGGATTTCGTCGAGCAGGTCGGACAGGGAGATGGCCTTGCCGGTGCGCTTGGACATGCGGACGACCTCACCGTCGCGCATCAGCCGCACCAGCTGCATGAGCACGATTTCCAGCCGGTGCTCGCCGTCCAGCCCGAGCGCGTCGAGCGCCGCCTTGAGGCGGGCGACATGGCCGTGGTGATCGGCGCCCCAGATGTTGATGACGCGGTCAAAGCCGCGTTTTTCCAGCTTTTCGCGGTGGTAGGCGATGTCGGCGGCAAAATAGGTGTAAAAGCCGTTCTGACGGCGCAGCACGTCGTCCTTTTCGCAGCCGAACCGGGTGGTGCGCAGCCACAGCGCGCCGTCCTGCTCGTAGGTATAGCCGCGCTGCGTCAGCATGTCGATGGTCTCGCGCACATAGCCGCTGTCGTGCAGGGTCGACTCAAAGAACCAGTTGTCGTAATGGATGCCGTAGCGCGCCAGATCGGCGCGCATGCGCGCAAGGTTGCGCTCAAGACCGAAGGGGACAAGGGCGGCGCGGCGCTCCTCGGAGGTTTTCTGCGCATACTGGTCGCCGTACTGCTCGCGGAAGGCGGCGGCCAGCTCGCGGATGTCGTCGCCGTGGTAGCCGTCCTCGGGGAAGGCGAAGGCGTCCTCGCCCAGAATCAGCTGCATATAGCGCGCTTCGAGCGACAGGCCGAACTTGTCGATTTGGTTGCCGGCGTCGTTGACGTAAAACTCGCGGGTGACGTCGTTGCCGGCGCGCGCGAGCACCTCGGCCAGGCTGTCGCCCAAAACGCCGCCGCGGGCGTTGCCCATGTGCATGGGGCCGGTGGGGTTGGCCGAGACAAACTCCACCATGATCTTTTCGGGGTGATCGCTGACCGTGCGGCCGTAATCGCGGCCCTCGGCGCGGATGTTTTCCACAACGCCCGAAAACCACACGGGGGCCAGGCGCAGGTTGATAAAGCCGGGGCCGGCCACCTCAATAGAGGCAAAGGCGCTGCCCGAAAGGTCGAGGTTGCGGCAGACGGCCTCGGCGATTTTGCGGGGCGGCAGGCGCAGGGCTTTGGCGCTCTGCATGGCAAAGGTGCAGGCGTAATCGCCGTTTTGCAGGTCCTTGGGGACCTCGATCTGCGGCGCGCTCAGCTCGGCGCGGGGCAGCTCGCCCTTTTCGCAGGCTTTTTCATAGCCGGCCCAGATGAGGGCCGAGGCGGTGTTCATGGCGGTTTGAATAGGGTTCATGACAGTTCGTTCCTTTCGTCCTGTGTCGGTTACAATGATATTGCCGGTCAGTGGGCGCGGCGCGCAAGGCTCTCGTCCCCGCCGGTGGCGCGCACGTCGACGCGCAGGTTGTTGACGCCGGCGTGGGCGTGGTCGATTTCGACGCTGTACCGCACGTCCAGCGTGCCCCCCTCGTCGTTCAGGCTGCTGCGGATGCGCTCGGTGCGCACCGACACCGTCAGCTGCCCGAAGTCGGTCTGGTAAAGCGACATGTGCCGCTTGCCCTCCTCAAAGACCAGCTGCGAGGGGTAAAGGCCGGTGCGCAGCACGGTCAGAGAGCCGTCCGAGACCTTAAGGGTGGTCTTGGTGCCCGACATGCCGGTCAGGTCGGTCTCGTCGTAGGTCACGTAATAGCTGCCGTTGCGCCGGTAAAAGCGGCCCTCGGTGACCAGCGTGACAATGTCGGCTTCGGGGTCGTCCAGCTCCTGCCGTCCCCGTATGGAAATAACGGCGTCTTTTTTCACAAAGTGCTCCCCTTTCTGCAAATCCAAGCGCACCATACAATAAAAATACATCGGCGCGGGCAAACGGCCTTGGACGCCGGCGGGCCGGAAAAGTGAGGGAAAACCGCCGCTTTTGCAAAAAAGCCCGGCAAAACCGTCCCCAAAGCGGGCTGAAATCAGCCGTCCTGCGCTCGTATCAACCTATTGTACCACTAAATATACCATAACACAATGACAAAAGAAAGGGAAAGAACGGGAAAGATAACGCTTCTTTTGGGAAAAGCCCATAAAGCTTCGGAAAATGTATAAAAGGTATTGGAAAAGCGGAAAAGATTGTGATATGATTATCATGAAGTATTTTGGGCTTTCTCCGGCGACCGGAAACGCCGCCGAAAGCGTTGCAAAATCATACGACAAGGAGTGGGCTTATGAAAGTGAACATCACCGAAACCGTGCTGCGTGACGCCAATCAGTCGCTGATTGCAACCCGTATGCCGCTGAAGGACTTCGTCGACATTCTCGAGACGATGGACAACGCGGGGTATTATTCCCTTGAATGCTGGGGCGGCGCGACGTTTGACTCCTGCCTGCGCTATCTGAACGAGGACCCGTGGGAGCGTCTGCGCATCATCCGCAGCCACGTCAAGAAAACCAAGCTGCAAATGCTGCTGCGCGGCCAGAACATTCTCGGCTACAAGCATTACCCCGACGACATCGTGCGCGCCTTTGTGCGCAAGTCGGTGGAAAACGGCATTGACATCATCCGCATTTTCGACGCCCTCAACGACCTGCGCAACATCGAGGTCGCCGTTGACGAGGCCATCAAGGCGGGCGCTCACGTGCAGGGCACGCTGTGCTACACCATCAGCCCCATCCACAATCAGGAGACCTTTGTCGAGCTGGGCAAGCAGCTGGAGAAAATGGGCTGCCATTCCATCTGCATCAAGGACATGGCCGGCATCATGAGCCCCAAGGTGGCCTACGATCTGGTTTCGGCCATGAAGAAGAACGTTTCGCTGCCCATCGTCGTACACACCCACTCGACGACCGGCCTCGGCCCCATGACCCTTCTGAAGGCCGTCGAGGCGGGCGCCGACACCATCGACACCGCCATTTCCTGCTTCTCGGGCGGCACCTCGCAGCCGGCGACCGAGTCGCTCAGCTACACGCTGAAGGAAATGGGCTATGACACCGGCCTGAAAGAGGACGTGCTCAAGGAGATCAACGACTACTTCAAGCCCATTCAGCGCGCGGCGCTGGACAGCGGCCTTCTCAACCCCATCGTGATGAACACCGAGACCGACGCGCTGGTCTATCAGGTGCCGGGCGGCATGCTTTCAAACCTTGTGGCGCAGCTCAAGGCGCAGAACGCGCTCGACCGCTTCCCCGAGGTTCTGCTCGAGGTGCCGCGCGTGCGTCAGGACCTCGGCTTCCCGCCGCTGGTCACCCCGTCGAGCCAGATGGTCGGCGTGCAGGCCGCGACCAACGTCCTGGTCGGCGAGCGCTATAAAAACGTCTCCAAGGAGATCAAGGCCTATCTGCGCGGCGAATACGGC
>CAKUPI010000149.1 GCA_934675045.1 uncultured Eubacteriales bacterium | reverse complement strand
CGGCCGTCAGCACCTGCCTTGCGTTTGCGGCGACCGCGCGGTAAAAGTCCAGCCCGTCGCCGCCGCCGTCCAGCGCCATGCGCGGCTCGCGGCGCACCTCGGCGTCCAGCCCGTCGATTTCCCCGCTCGGGATGTAGGGCGGATTGCAGAGGATCAGCTGAAACCGGCCGAGCGCCGCGTCAAAGGGCTGCAAGGCGTCCAGCATGACGGTGCTGGCCCGGCCGCTGACGCCGTGGCGCGCCAGATTGCGTCTGGCGACCTGCAAAGCCGGCTCGGACAGGTCGGCCAGAACGCCGCTCATTTCCGCCGACAGGTTTTTCAGCGCCGCAATGCCGACGCAGCCGGTGCCGCAGCACAAATCCAAAAGCCGGCCGCGCGTGCGCCCGCGCAGAAACTCCACCCCGCATTCGACCAGCGTCTCGGTGTCGGGGCGCGGAATGAGCGTATCGGTCGTCACTTCAAAGGTCAGGCCGTAAAAATCCCACTGGCCGATGATGTGCGGCAGCGGCACGCCGCTCAGCCGCAGCTCCTTCAGACGTTCGATTTCCCGCAGTGTCTCGTCGAAAATATACAGGGACCTTTTGCGGTAAAGCTCGTCCGGCGCAATTTGCAGGGCAAACGCGACCAGCTCGCGCGCTTCGAGACGGCTGCCCGCAACGCCGCGGGCCCGCAGCTCGGCCGCCAGGTCCATCGTGGCGTCGTTGACCGTCTTGACCATAGTTACCACCGGTCCTCCTGTTCGTTTTCCGGAATGACCTGCTCAAGCGCCTTTATGGCCACCTCGAGCATGCCGTCGTCCGGCTCAAAGGTGGTAAAGCGCTGCATGAACAGGCCGGGGGCGCGCAGAACGCGGGTCAGGACATTGTCGTAGCGGCCGGCAAAGCGGTTGATTTCATAGCTGACGGCCACAATGCCCGGCAGCAGCACCAGACGCAGCGCCATGCGCGTCAGCGGGTTTTCGCCCCACGCAAACAGCGCGGTAAACAAAATGCCGACAATCATCACGACAAAGAGGAAGCTGGTGCCGCAGCGCGGATGGCGGCGGCTCTGCCCCCGGGCGTTTTCCACCGTCAGCGGCAGCCCGGCCTCGTAGCAGGCGATGGTCTTGTGCTCGGCGCCGTGGTACATATAGGTGCGGTGCACATCCTTCTGTTTGCTTGTGACGAAAATAAAGAGCACAAAAATCAGCATGCGCACCAGGCCCTCGATGAGGTTGCGCACAATGCCGGGCAGTCCGCTGCCGAAAAAGCCGGTGATAAAGGTGGGCAGCAGGAAAAAGAGCACGACGGGCAGCGCAATGCCCATGACAACGGCCAGCGACATCATGATGTCCTCCAGCCTTTTCTGCCCGACCTTCTGTGTCAGCCATTTTTCAAACCGGCCGGGCTCGCAGTCCTCCTCCTCTTCAAAAAAGGTGGCGGAGTAGTTGAGCGCCCCGACGCCGAACTTCATGGAATCCCAGAAGTTCACGACGCCGCGGACAAAGGGAAGCCGGGCAAAGCGGCCGTGCGTGCCGGTGCCGACCGCCTCCAGCTTGCTCACCAGCTCGCCGTTTGACTTGCGGACGACGATGGCCGTTTTGCGCGGACCGCGCATCAAAATGCCCTCGATCAGCGCCTGTCCGCCGATGCTTGTTTTTTTCTGTTGGTTACTCATAGCTTCAATCCTTTTTAACCCTCCGGGCGGTAAAGGGGAAGGGTGATCACCACGCAGGTGCCCTCCCCGTACTCGCTTTCGATATCGATGCTGCCCTCGTGCATCTCGACGATCTCCGTGCAGACGGCCAGGCCGATGCCGGCTCCGCGGCCGCGGGCGCTGCCCTTGAAAAACTTTTCCTTGACAAAGGGCAGCTCGTCTTTGGGAATCCCGGCGCCGTAGTCGCGGATGCGCACAACGGCGTCGCCATTTTCCCGCCCGATGCGAATGTCGATTTTCTTTCCGTCCCTGCCGTACTTGGCGGCGTTGTCAATGATGTTGAGAAAAACCTGCTTGAGCCGGTTGCGGTCGCCGTTGACCACAATGGGCTCCTCCGGCTCCTCATAGCTCGGCGTCATGCCCTCCTGCCGCAAAAGCTCGGTGTAGGTAAAAAGGGCGTCGTACAGCTCGCCGCGCAGGTCAAAGACCTCGGTTTGCAGCTTGAGCCGCCCGTTTTCGATGCGGGAAAAGTCCAAAAGCTCCTCCACCATCTGCGACAGCCTTCGGGTCTCCTTCTGGATGATAGCAAGGCCGCTGGCCGCAAGCTCAGGGTCGCCAAGGTCTCCGGCCACCGTTTCCGCCCAGCCGCCGATGGCGGTCAGTGGCGTTCGCAGCTCGTGGGAAACCGATGAGATAAAGTCGTTTTTCAGCTTTTCCATGCGGTTCAGCTCCGCCGACATGTCGTTGAGGGTGGTGCACAGCTCGCCGATCTCGTCGCTCCACTCGACGTCAAGCCGCGCGCCGTACTGTCCGCCCGCGATTTTGCGGGCCAGCTCGTTGATTTTGAGCACCGGGTTGACGATGGAACGGATGAAAAACTGGTTGGAAATGACGAGCAGCCCGATGAGCAGCACGCCGCACCCGGCCAGAATGAGCCAGACGTTGCGCAGCTGCCGGTCCAGCAGCTTGAGCGAGGTGACATAGCGGACCATGCCGATGATCTGCCCGTTGCGGTAAAAAACCGGCGCCGTCACCGCCATCACCCGCTCCTCGGTCAGCAGGTCGTACCCGACAAACGAGGCGACCTCCTGCGTCGACAGGCAGTCGGCCACGTCCTGCGTGCTGGGAATAAAGCCGGCCGTCAAGCCGATGGACGAAAACATGATGCGGCCGTAGGTGTCGATGATTTGCATTTCGATTTTGTCGCGGTCGGAAAAATCCCGCACCAGCTGATCGGCGTAGGAGTAAAACTGGTCGTAGTTGGCGCTCATGTACCGGTTGATCTGCTTGGCCGTGCTGGTGCGGCTGAGCAGGCTGGCGTGTACCGAATTGTAGTAATATCTCGTCGTGGCCATTCCGACCGTAATAAGCAGCAGCAGGATCATGGCGACGACAACGCTGACGTTGTTGACCAGCCAGCGGCGCTTGATTCCGCCGGGCAGCGTCGGCAGGTGCAGATGCCACCTTGCCGGCGTACCGGCGCTTTGCTTCAGCCCTCCCATTTGTAACCGAAGCCCCAAATGGTGGTGATGTAGCGCGGCTGGGCGGCGTCGTCCTCTATTTTCAGGCGCAGACGGCGAATGTTGACGTCCACCACCTTGAGGTCTCCCTGATAATCCTTTCCCCACACCATGTCGAGCAAATCGTCGCGCGACAGGGCGCGGCCGCGGTTTTCCAGAAAGCTCTTCATAATCAAATATTCAACCTGGGTCAGCTCGATGCGCCTGCCCCCCTTGTGCAGCTCGCGCGAGCGCAGGTTAAGCTCGAAAATGCCGTCGGAAATCACATCGGTGCTGAAGCCGCCGCCGTTGACCCTTCGATACAGCGCATCGACGCGCGCCACCAGCTCGACAACCGAAAAGGGCTTGACGACATAGTCGTCGGCGCCGGTGGTAAAGCCGGTCAGCTTATCGGCTTCCTGCGACATGGCGGTCAGCATGATAATTCCGATGCTGCTGCCCGAGCCGCGCAGGCGGCGGCAGACCTCGAACCCGCTGATGTCGGGCAGCATGACGTCAAGCACGGCGACCGAAACGTCGTTTTTTTCACGCAGATAGGCATACGCCTCTTCGCCGAGCGCGAACTCGACGGTGTCGTAGCCCGCGCGGCGCAGATTGATGTCGACGAAACCGCGGATGTTGTCTTCGTCTTCCAAAACGAGAACTTTTTTCCTCATTGCATGTATCCCCCCGCCGTCCATTCTTTTTCCACCAGTTTGATCAGCTGCTCCGCCTGCTCCGCTGTCAGGGCGTAGGCGGGCGGCGCGCTTTCCGGCAGCAGATAGCCATAAATGCAGCGCTCCGTCTGCCGCAGTATTTTGACGCCGTCGGCCACCGCATACCCCACGCGGTTGTCCCCCGTGTACACAAAAACCTCCAGCAGCGACATTCCCCACTCCGCTTCGGGCAGGGTGTCGTCGGCGGCGACGAACTCCGTCCGGCTGACGCCCGACGCGCTGGAGCGCCGCGCCTTGACGCTGCTGCCCCAGCTTTCCGGCCAGAGCAGGTACCATTCCTCTGAAATGCTGTGGTAGGTTGTGGCGGCGACAATCGGCTCCTCGCCCTGCGCAAAGTCGCGCCAGCACAGCTTGAAGCGCCCGTCGCCCGCCTGCAGGTCCTCGCCCGCCTGCGAAGCGCCCTCCGGCGGGTCGGCCACCGTCGGCACGTCGATGATGCCGTCGCCGTCAATGTCCATGGACGAGACGGAGCCAAGCCGCCAGGTTTTCAGGCCCGAATCGGAAACCAGATCGATGGTTTCGTTGACAGCGCCGCCCTCGGTCAGCGCAATGACGTCGGTGACATAGCCGCTCCCCGTCGAGACGCTGTCGACAAAAACCGCCGTCCGCCCGCCGCGCGTCGTGCCCGGCGTCATCCGCGACACCGAGCGAACCTCGGTGCAAAGGGGCGCTTCGCTTTGCAGCCGGAAGGCGCCGCGGCTGTGGCCGTAGGTGCGCAGCGAAAACCTGCCCGTGACGGCGTCGCGCACGGCAAAGCACAGCTCGTCCAGCGAATCGCCGTTGAAATCCCTGACCAGCAGGCTGCTGTATTGAATATCCATCATGCTTTGCAG
>CAKUPI010000148.1 GCA_934675045.1 uncultured Eubacteriales bacterium | reverse complement strand
GCCTTATTGCAATTTTTCTGCGAAGGGGCAGGCGACGAAGTGGCCGTCGGCGACCTCGCGGAAGGCGGGGTCCTGACCCGTGCAGGCGTCGCAGGCAAACTCGCAGCGCGCCGCGAAGCGGCAGCCCGGCTTGGGGTCGATGGGGCTGGTGACCTCGCCGCGGATGACGTGCACCTTCTTGTTCCGCATGCTCAAATCAGGCTCCGGAATGGCCGACAGCAGCGCCTTGGTGTACGGGTGCAGCGGGTTCCGGAACAGCTCCCGCGAGGGGGCCTTTTCAATGCACTGGCCCAGATACAAAACCGCGATGTCGTCCGAAATGTGCTTGACGACCGACAGGTCGTGGGTGATGAACATATACGTCAGCCCGAACTGGTCCTGAAGGTCCATCAGCAGGTTGAGAATCTGCGCCTGAATGGAAACGTCCAGCGCCGAAACCGGCTCGTCGCACACGATGAACTTCGGGTTGAGCGCCAGCGCGCGCGCCACGCCGATTCTCTGGCGGCGGCCGCCGTCCAGCTCGTGGGGGTACGCATTGGCCAGACGCGGCGCAAGGCCGACCGTGTCCATCAGCTCGTGCACTCGCTTGTGAAGCTCGTGCTTGTTCGGATACATCTTGTTGACGATCATCGGCTCCGCGATGATCGACGACACCGACATGCGGGGGTTGATGCTCGCATACGGGTCCTGGAAGATGATCTGCATCTCGCGGCGCTTGTGCTTCATCTGCTGCTTGTTCAGCTTGGTGATGTCCTCGCCGTTAAACAGAACCTGTCCGCTCGTCGGCTCCAAAAGACGCAGAATCGTGCGCCCCAGCGTCGACTTGCCGCAGCCGGACTCGCCGACCACGCCCAGCGTCTTGCCCTCGTCTATCGTCAGGTTGATGTTGTCAACCGCGTGCAGAAAGCTCTTTTTTACCTTAAAGTATTTCTTCAGCTCTCTTGTTTCCAGCAGAGGAGCCTTTTTCATTTCAGCCATTGGCTTCTCCCCCTTCCTTGTGCGCCGCGTACAGGTGGCACGCGATCCGGTGGCTGCCGTTTACATATTCCTTCGGCTCCACCTGCTTGCAGATCTCCATGCACTTCGGGCACCGCGGCGAGAAGTTGCAGCCCTGCGGCAGGTTGGTCGGGTCGGGCATCAGACCGTCGATCGGGCTCAGTCGGTCGGTCTCCACCTTCAGGTTCGGTATCGAGTTGAACAGCCCCACCGTGTACGGATGGTGCTTGTCGCCCTCGAAAATGTCCTCTGCACTGCCCTGCTCAATCAGCTCGCCCGCATACATGACAGCGACCTTGTCGCACATCTGCGCCACAATGCCCAGATCGTGCGTGATCATGATGAGCGACGTGCCCAGCTTCTCCCGCAGCTCGTTCATCATCGCCAGCACCTGCGCCTGAATGGTGACGTCCAGCGCCGTCGTCGGCTCGTCGGCTATCAGGATTTCCGGCTCGCACGCCAGCGCTATCGCGATGACCACGCGCTGCTTCATGCCGCCCGAGAACTGGTGCGGGTAGTCGTTCTTGCGGAACGCCGGTATGCCGACCAGCTCCAGAACCTCTTCCACGCGCTTCTCGATTTCCTGCTTGCTCTTTTTGTCCTTGTTGTGGTACCCGAGCGCCTCCGCGATCTGCTCCCCCACCTTGACGACGGGGTTCAGCGCCGTCATCGGGTCCTGGAAGATCATCGCGATCTTCTCGCCGCGGTACACGCTGCGCATCTGCGCCTCCGGGAGCTCCAGAAGGTTCACTCCCTCGACCTCGATGCTGCCGCTCGTGATCTGCCCGACCTTCGGCGGCAGCAGCCGCAGAATCGCCAGCGCCGTCGTCGTCTTACCGGCGCCCGTTTCGCCCACGATGCCGATCGACTCGCCCTTTTCCAGCTCAAAGCTGATTCCGTTTACCGCGCGCACAGTCTCAAGGTCGGTTTTATAGAGAACGGCAAGGTTCTCTACTTTCAACATTGGATTGCTCATTTCCTTTTCCCTTCCTTTCTACCGCGCTTAGTCCTTCAGCCGCGGGTCGAGCGCGTCGCGAAGGCCGTCGCCCAAAAGCTCAAACGACAACGCCGTCGCAACCAGCGCTATGCCCGGGAATACCATCAGGTACGGGCTTGAACGCATGAACTCGCGCGCGCCGCACAGCATGGAGCCCCATTCCGGCGTCGGCGACTGCACGCCCAGACCGAGGTACGAAAGGCCCGCCGCCGACAGAATCGTGCCCGAGATCGTTCTCGTCGTCTGAACGATGATGGGGCCGATGCCGTTCGGCAGAATGTGCTTTAATATGATGCGGGCGTCCGACGTGCCGCACGCGTGCGCCGCCTCGACGTACTCCATCTCGACCACCGTCAGCACCGACGAACGCACAATTCGCGTAAACACCGGCGCGTACGAAATGGTCAGCGCGATCAGCAGGTTGGTCATGCTCGGCCCCAGCGCCGCCACGACGCACATCGCCAGCAGCGTCGACGGAAGGCTGGTCAGCATGTCCATAAACCGCATGATGATTTCGTCCAAAATGCCGCCATAGTACGCGGCCACAGCGCCCAGAACGCCGCCCACAAGCAGCGCCACGCCCGAGACAATGACGCCGATGAACAGCGAGATGCGGGTGCCGTACACCACGCGCTTAAACACGTCGCGCCCGAACTCGTCCGTGCCGAACCAATGCTCGCTGCTCGGGCCCTGAAGCCGGTTGGCGGCGTCCTGCTTGATGCACACCGAGTACGGCGCCAGAATGCCCGCAAAAATGGCCACAATCAGGAAGAAGATGATGACGTACATGGCAATGATGGCGCTCGTGTTCTTCTTCAGGCGGCGGAATACTTCCTTCAAAAAGCTCTGCTGCTTGTCTTCGTACTGCTCCGAAGCCGCCGCTGTGCTCTGTTTCTTCTTGCTCATTTCTTCCGCCCCCCTTATTTCGCGTATTTCGCCTTGATGCGCGGGTCGGCAAACGCATACAGAAGGTCAACCAGCAGCATACAGGTGCAGAACAGGAACGCATAGAAAACCGTCGCGCCCATCGTGCACGGAATGTCCTTCTGCCGGATTCCCTGCACCAGAAGGGTGCCCAGTCCGGGCAGCGAGAAGATGGACTCGGTGATGACCGCGCCGCCCAGCAGGCCGCCGAAGTTGGTGCCCACAACGGTGATGATCGGCAGCGCCGCGTTCTTCAGCGCGTGACCGAACACCACGTTCTTTTCCGGGGCGCCCTTGGCGCGTGCCGTCTTGATGTACTCCTGCCGGATGGTCTCGAGCATGGCCGAACGGGTAAAGCGCAGCTGCGCGCCCGCCGATGTGATGGACAGCGCCACCGTCGGCAGAATGTACCCCTGCCACGTCGCAACGCCGCTCGAGGGCAGGACGCGGAGGTTGAGCGCAAAGGCGAAGATGAGCAGCATGCTCAGCCAGAAGGCCGGCACCGATGCAAGGAAAATACTCACCATTCTCGAAATGGTGTCGTACATCGAGTACTGCTTGACCGCCGACAAAATGCCGAGCGGAATGCCGATGAGCGCCGACGAGATCGTCGCCAGCAGCGCCAGCGTCGCGCTGACCGGAATGCGGACCATGACGTCGTTCAGAACCGGCTGGCCCGTCTTGTACGAGTTGCCGAAGTCGAACTTGGTGAAAACGTCCTTCAAAAACGTGAAATACCTGACGAAAAACGGCTGGTCAAGCCCCAGCTTGTGGTTCAGCGCGTCCACGTCCTCCTGCAGCGCTCCCTCACCGAGCATCGCGCGCGCCGGGTCTCCCGGCACAATGTTCAAAATGGTAAACACGATGAACGATACGCCGATCATGATGGGCACCATGAGCAGGATTCTCTTCAGTACATACCGAATCAAATGTCCTTCCTCCTCTTATTTTTCTCTCCTAAATCCAAGCAAAGCCGCCGGAATCTCTGCTCCGGCGGCCTGCCGTTGGTTCAACGATTAGTTCCAGGACCAGTTGTAAATGTAGTAGGGCTTGCCGGAGTCGGGGTGCACGACACAGTTGAGGTCCTTGTTCCAGGCGAACATCAGGTTCTTGTGGAAGAGGGGGATGCCAACAGCGTCATCGGTGACGATGGAAATGATTTCGCCGTACATTTCCAGACGCTTGTCCGGATCGGTCTCGCCCTGGGCGGCGGCGAACAGCTCGTCGACGCGGGGATTGCTGTAACGGTCATAGTTGCCGGAGCCGATGCCCGCGGTGGTGTACTGACGGGAAGCGTAGGCAAAGTCGGTCGAGAAGCTCTGGCCCGGGGTCGCCATGTCGAAGTTGCCGGCCAGGATTTCGGCGGTCATGGCGGTCGAGTCCATGCCGACCAGGTCGATGGCGCAGCCAAGCTCCAGCAGGCTGGACTGGAAGACGACGGCGCACTTGTCAAAGTAGGAGCCGGCGATGGTGTACATGGTGCCAAGGTTCATGCCGTCGGGATAGCCGGCCTCGGCCAGCAGCTCTTTGGCCTTCTCGAGGTCGTACGGATACTTGACAGCGTAGTCATAGTTGATGCCGAAGCAGGTCTCGTTGCCCTGCAGCCAAGCGGGAGCAGCATAGCCCTCGAAGGCGACCTGGCACATGGTCTCGCGGTCGGTGGCGTAGTTCAGAGCCTTGCGGACCAGCTTGTTGCTGAACGGCTCGCGCTCTTCGTTCATAACGAACAGAGCGGTGTGCTTGGTGGGGATGGCGGCAAAGCCGTACAGGTCGGGCTGCGCCGAGATTTCGAGGTACTGGCTGGCCGGGCAGCAAACGAAGTCAACCTCGCCGGCCATGTACGA
>CAKUPI010000147.1 GCA_934675045.1 uncultured Eubacteriales bacterium | reverse complement strand
GTTGTACAGAACGCTGAAAACGATTTCGGTTTTGCCGTCGCCGACCGGAATGGAGAAGAAGAACACAAAGATACCGAGCGCTGAGAGGAGAAGAAACTGGATCAGGCCTTTTCTGAACTGCGCGGAAGTGAGCTTTACACTGTCAAGCTCCGCCGAGGGCATATCGCTGTCTAAAACGATTTTCTTTTCTGCCATATTGTCCGATCCTTTCGTGTAGATTTACTTGGCTTCGCGCTCCTTTTTCTTGACGGCCAGCATCGAGATGAACTCAAAGCAGATGTTGGCGGCGAGGTAGGCGGTGATTTCGCCGTGGTCGTAGGCGGGCAGAACCTCGACGACGTCAAAGGCGACAAAGTTGAGGTCCTTGAGCTCGCGCAGCAGGGTCAGCGTCTCAAGCGAGGTAAAGCCGGCGACTTCGGGGGTGCCGGTGCCGGGTGCGTAGGCCGGGTCGACAAAGTCGATGTCAAAGGTCAGGAAGACGGGGCGGTCGCCGACGCGGTCCTTGATGCGCTGGATCAGGGCGTTCATGCCCATTTCGCGGACCTGATGGGCGGGGATGAGGTCGTAGCCGAGGTCGCGGGCCATCTGGTGCTCGTTGGGATCGTACAGCGAGCCGCGCATGCCGATCTGAATGGAGTGGGCCGCATCGACCAGCCCCTCTTCCAGAGCGCGGCGGAAGGGGGTGCCGTGGTTGTACTTCTGGCCGAACACCTCGTCGCAGATGTCAGAGTGCGAGTCGAAGTGCACCAGAGCAACCTTGCCGTGCTTTTTGGCGACGGCGCGCAGCTCGCCCAGCGTGATGCTGTGGTCGCCGCCCAGGCCGATGGGGATGATGCCGGCGTCGACGATGGGCTGAAGCTCGCGCTCGATGGCCTCGTAGGTGGGGTGGATGTAGCCCGGGGTGACGTTGACGTCGCCGTAGTCGGCGCCGCGCAGGCTTTCGAGAATGTTGACGCCGAGAATGACGTTGTTGGGCTTCATCATGGCCGAAATGCTGCGGATGGCGGACGGGCCGAAGCGGGAGCCGCTGCGGTAGGACGAGGCCGTGTCAAACGGAACGCCGAAAATGGCAAAGTCCAAATCCTTGGCCTCGGTCATGCGGGGCATGCGCATGAAGGTGCCGGTGTTGCAGAAGCGGGGGGAAGCCAGCGCGCTCGCGGGCTGATTGGCGTTATTGCTCATGCTAAAAACCTCCTGTTTGCCGATGTCTGTGAGTTTACCACGTTTATACTTTAATATTTTAACACAGAATTGGGCTTTTGCTTCATTTCGATATTTTATAGGCTATATAAATGATTGAATATTGTCGAAAAGATAGTATGGATAAAGAGGCGAAAAAGTTACAGAATCCCTGTGCTTTTGGGCGCAAAGCATTGCCAAACGGCGAGTGATCGGATAAAATAGGAATAAGACAAACCAAAGGGGGGCGAGCGGGTGAGCATCAATGTGAGTACGCAGATTTTTGCCTATGTGCTTGAAATCAGCAAGTGCGGGTCGATCAGCCGGGCCGCGCAGAACCTGTTTGTGTCGCAGCCGAATCTGAGTACCAGCCTCAAGGCACTGGAGGAGGCGCTCGGCTTCAACATTTTTCTCCGCTCGCCCAAGGGCATCGTGACGACGCCCGAGGGCACCCTCTTTTTGCAGTCGGCGGAAATTATCGTGTCGGAGCTGGAGCACATCACAAAAATCCCGCAGATCTGCGAGCAGGCGCAGGAGGAGGGGCTGTCCATTGTCTGCGTGTATTCCTCGTACATCCTGCACCTGATGATTCAGTTCATTCAGGACAATCACATCAAATACAGCAAAAACACCTTTAAAGAGACCGGCCTGAACCACGCCATGGACGACATCGTGGCCAAGACCTACCGGCTCGGGTTCTTTTACGATTTTGAGTGCAACCACTACAAGCGGGAAAAGCTGGCCGAAAAGTATTTTCTCGACATCCACCTTCTGCGCCGCGACATTCCCGTCATGGCCATCGTCAAAAAGGAGCACCCGCTGGCCGAAAGCCGCAGCGTCAGCATTGCGCAGCTGGCCCAGTACCCGCTTGTCACCTATGAGGACTTCGAGTACGACGACTGGCTGGGCTGCATGGGCGTCGACCGGTACGCCAGCGCTTTGTACATTTTCGACCGCGGCGGTATGCTCGAGGCGGTGCGCGGAAGCGGCTGCGTCGGCATCAGCGCGGCCTCGCACAGCGAGCTGAACGGCGTTGTGCAGCTGCCCATCACCGGCATCGAAAACCGCCTGAACCAGTACTGGGTCAAGTCGAGCAGCTGCCTGCTGAGCAGCCACGAGCTGGAGTTCATCCGCTTTGTCAAGTCATCTTTCAGCCAGAAGTTCGGCGCGTAGCCCTGTCCCGCGCCGGGCAGCGCGCGAAAAGCGCATCTGCGTCCAGTCGCCGGAAACCGGGGGAAGCCCCGGTTTTCTCCGCTTTGCAGGGGAAGCCCCGGTTTTCTCCGCTTTGTAGGGGAGACCCCGGTTTTTTCCGCTCTTGCTGGCGCACGGCGCTTTTTTATGATATAATAGGCCATAATTGCCGACTGCCGCCGGCGGGTGCTTTTCCGCGCGGCTTTGACTGGGGGGATCGCCTTGGATAAAAAAATGGCCCGCATTATGGAGCCGGGCATGAAGCTGAACTTTGTTGTGCTCATCGCGTTTGCGCTGGTCAGCCTGTATTTTTCCCTCTGGATAGGGGCGGTTGAGCTGGCCTTTGTGGCGTTCGTTTACTTTTTGTACAGGGTACGGGCCAAAAAGCGCTCGGTGGAGATCCGCCGCTATGTGGAAAATTTGGCCTTTCAGGTCGACAACGTGTCCAAAAGCTCGCTGGTCAACTTCCCGCTGCCCACCACCATCCTGCGTCTGGACACCGGCGAGGTCATCTGGTACAACGACGGATTCATCAAAATGAGCGGCGCGCACGAGGGATTGTTCGACATTCACATTTCCGACGCGGTGCCCGGGTTTGACACCCGCTGGATCATGGAGGGCCGTACCGCCTGTCCCTATGACGTCGAGGTGTCGGGCCGCAAGTACACGGTGTACGGCAATGTGGTGCGCACCCCGGGCAAGGGGGGCGGCCGCAGCCTGCTGGCCACCCTGTTCTGGGTCGATATCACCGAGTTCGCCACCCTGCGCGACGAGCACGAGCGCTCGCGGCCGGTGGTGGCCCTTGTCATGCTGGACAGCTATGAGGAGCTGTACAAGGGCCTGAGCGAGTCGGAAAAGTCCATTCTGACGGCGGCCATCGACAAGCAGCTCAGCGAGTGGACGTCGCCGACCAACGGCATTATGCGCAGGCTGGAGCGCGACAAGTATCTCTTTATTTTTGAAAACCACAACCTTTTGGACTTTGTGCAGGAAAAGTTTTCGATCATCGAAAAAATGCACCAGATCAAAAACAGCGAGGGCATTGCCGCCACCCTTTCCATCGGCATCGGCAAGGGGGAATACACCCTGTACGAGCTGTATAAGTTTGCCTCGCTCGGGCTGGACATGGCCCTTTCGCGCGGCGGCGATCAGGTCGTCATCAAGTCCAAAAACGCCTTTGAGTTTTACGGCGGGCGCAGCCGCGAGCTGGAAAAGCGCACCAAGGTCAAGTCGCGCGTCATGGCCAACGCCCTGCGGCAGTTGATCCGCGACAGCTCGCAGGTCTTTGTCATGGGCCACCGCTTCTCCGACCTCGACTGCATCGGCGCGGCCGCCGGCGTGTGCGCCGCCGTGCGCAAGTGCGGCAAGCCGGTCTATATCCTCGTCGACGAAAAAATGACGTCGGCCCGCGAGCTGGTCGAACGCCTGAAGGCGCAGCCGGAATATCAGGACTGCTTTTTGACCGAGGAAGAGGCCATTATGCGCGCCGACGGCGGATCGCTGCTCATTGTCGTCGACACGTCGCGGCCCGACATCGTCGAGTCGGAAAGGCTTTTGCAAACGGTGCAGCGTGTCGCCGTCATCGATCACCACCGCCGCGCCGCCAGCTACATCGACAACTGCGCCATCAGTATGCACGAGCCTTACGCAAGCTCGGCCAGCGAGCTGGTTTCGGAGCTTTTGCAGTACATCGTTTCGTCGCAGGACGTGCTGCGGGCCGAGGCCGAGGCCCTTTTGGCCGGCATCGTGCTCGACACCAAGAGCTTCACCGTCAAAACGGGGGTGCGTACCTTCGAGGCCGCGGCCTACCTCAAGCAGCTCGGCGCCGACACCGTCGAGGTGCGCAAGCTCTTCTCGGGCGACCTTGAGAGCTTTGTGAAAAAGTGTCAGCTGATTTCCGGGGCGGAGCAGGTGGCGCCGGGCGTTTCGCTGTCGGTCACTGACGACGAGGTCGAACGCGCCGTCGCTTCGCAGGCGGCGGACGAGCTGATCAACATCACCGGCATCCGCGCTTCCTTTGTCGTGTACGGCGAGGGACGGGGCACGTCGGTGTCGGCCCGTTCGTACGGGCAGGTCAACGTGCAGTTCGTCATGGAAAAAATCGGCGGCGGCGGCAGCATGACCATGGCGGGCGCGCAGTTCGCCGACAAAAAGCCGTCCGAGGTGCGCGAGCTGACCCGGCAGGCCATTTTGGAGTACCTCCAAGAAGCGGCGGAGCGTGACAAAAACGCGGCAAAAGAAATATAAAATGTAAAAGCGCCGTCGCTTCTTGCCGCGCAGGCGGGCTGGGCCCGCCGAGCGAGTTTCAAGCTCGGGGTCCCCGGCAGAAGTGCGAAGCGGTTCTGCCGGGGCAGGCGGCGGAGCGCGACAAAAACGCGGCGAGCGATAAGTAAGAGGTCAAGCGCCGCCGCTTCTTGCCGCGCAGGCGGGCGAAAACCGTCGATAAAGAACGATTTTTGCAATACCCTGCGGAATCAAAAGAAACAATCATACACTCGGT
>CAKUPI010000146.1 GCA_934675045.1 uncultured Eubacteriales bacterium | reverse complement strand
GTGGTGCTCATGCCGGCGGTGAACATGAGCACGGCCGACTCGCCGACAATGCGGCCGATGGTCAGAATACAGCCGGTGACAATGCCGTCAATGGAGCCGGGCAGCACAATGGTGCGAATCATGTGCCATTTGCCGGCGCCCAGCCCCAAAGCGCCCTCGCGGTAGCCCTGCGGCACTGTCTTGAGGCTTTCCTGCGTGGTGCGGATCACGGTGGGCAGCGTCATGATGACCAGCGTCAGCGCGCCGGCCAGCAGCGTTTTGCCCAGACCCAGCACCTGACAGAAAACCAGCATTCCCACCAGCGCGTACAAAATGGAGGGAATGCCGGCCAGCGTTTCGGCGGCAAACTCAATGGCGGCGGCCAGACGGCGGTTTTGGGCGTATTCCGTCAGGTAAATGGCGGCGCCGACGCCCAGCGGCAGGACAAAAATCAGGGTGACGGCAATGACGTACAGGGTGTTCTGAATGGCGGGCAGAATGCCGTTGGTGCCTTTAATAACGCTTTCCTGCGTCGACAGAAACTCCCAGCTCAGGCCGGGAAGCCCCCGCTTTAAAATGGTCCCGATGAGAAAGAGCAGCAAAAGGACCGTCAGGGCGGCGGACAGGTACAAAAGCACGCGCATGAAAAGGCCGTAAAAGCGGCGGCGCGGCGACAGGCCGGAAGCGGCGCGCGGGCGCTCTTTGGCGCTGGCCGCGGCAAGGGTTTTTTCCATGGCTATTTCTCCTTACTGCGCTTGAGAAAGAGGTTGAGGACAATGTTGATGCACATGATAAACAGGAAAAGCACCAGCCCGATGGAGTAAAGGGCGTTGCGCTGCAGGCTGCCCACCGTGGCGTAGCCCATTTCGCTGGCGATGGCGGTGGTCAGAAAGCGGACGCTGGAAAAGAGCGAGGGCATGTTGGCGACGTTGCCGGCGACCATCAGAATGGCCATGGCCTCGCCGATGGCGCGGCCGACGCCCAGCACGACGGCGGCGGCAATACCGCTTTTGGCGGCCGGCGCCGAAACGCGGAAGCAGGTCTCAAGCTCGGTGGCGCCCAGCGCCAGACTGGCTTCCTCGTATTCGCGGGGCACCGCCTTGAGCGCCGTTTCGGACACCGAGATGATGGAGGGGAGGATCATGACGGCCAGCACAATGATGGCGGCCAGCAGGCTGTCGCCCGCCGGGAGATCGAAGGTCTCGCGGATGGCGGGCACCAGAATCATCATGCCGACCAGCCCATAGACAACCGAGGGAATACCGGCCAGCAGATCGACAGCCGGGCGGATGACGGCCGCCGCCCCGGGGGGCGCCACCTTGGCCAGAAAAACGGCGGTGAGAAAGCCGACGGGCACGCCGAGCACAACGGCGCCGGCCGTGCCGTAGACCGAGGTCAGGATAAAGGGGAGAATGCCGTAGGCCGGGTCGGTTTTGTTGGTGGAATCCCACCGCGCGCCGAAGAGGAACTCACCCGGCCCGATTTCGCGAATGGCGGGCAGGCCGGAGAGAACGAGGTAAACGGTTACCAGCAGGACAAAGGCGATGGCGATAAAGCCGCAAAGGGCAAAAAGCCCCTTCATAAAGCCTTCGGCGGCGCCCTTGACGCTCTTTTTGCTGCTTTGTGCGGAAAATACGGGAAGGTTCATCCTATCAGCCCTCATCATCAGATTGTAAGGCAAGCCCCCAAAAGGCGGGGGCTTGCCTGCTTGACAGCTTGCGCGGGTTCTCAGTTGGCGGCCACGGCGCCGGCGGCGGCGATGACGTCGGCCGCCTCAGCGCTCATGGCGTAGTCGAGGAAGGCCTGCGCGGCGGGGGAAAGCTCGGCGTCCTTTTTGGTCACCATGACAAAGGGGCGCTGAATCGCGTAAGAGCCGTCCTTGATGGTCGCTTCGGAGCACTCGACGCCGCCGACCTTCAGGGCCTTGACGGTATCACCGACGGCCGACAGGGAGGCATAGCCGATGGAGCCGGGGTTGGAGGCGACATTGCCGATGACGTCGCCGGTGGAGGCGTACTCGTTGGTGTACTGGCAGGCGTCCTCGACGCCGGCGATTTCCTCAAAGGCCGCGCGGGTGCCCGAGCCGGCCTCGCGGCCAAAGACGGCGATTTCCCGGTCAGGCCCGCCAAGCTCGGACCAGTTTTTGATTTCGCCCTTGAAGATGGAGGCGATCTGTTCGGTGCTCAGCTCCCCGACGCCGTTTTCGGGGTTGACGATGACGGCGACGCCGTCCTTGGCGACGACATGCGCGACGGCGCCCTTTTCGGTTTCCTCGGCCTTGAGCTCGCGGGAGGCAAGGCCGATGTCGCAGGTGCCGGCCAGAACGCCCTCGATGCCGGCGCCCGAGCCCGAGCCGGTGTAGTTGACGGTGACGCCGGGCTGGATGCCCTTGAAGGTCTCCTGCAAGGCGGCCATCACATCGGCCATCGAGGTCGAGCCGTCGGTGTTGACGGTTCCGCTCAGCGCGTCGCCGCCGCCGGGGGCTTTGCCGCCTTCACCGCCGGGGGCTGTGCCGCCGGGCTGGCTCTGGCAGCCGGCCAGCAGCAGCGAAAAGACAAGAAGTCCGGATACAAAAATTGCTATTTTCTTTTTCATGAAATGTCACTCCTTTTCTGATTACAGCCTCAGTATAAGGGCGCTTTGTAAAGTGTGCATTCCCCGCAATGTAAAATGTGCGTAAAATCAAAAGACGGCGATTTGCAAAAACCGCCGTCTCTGTTTTTGGTAAAGTTGCCTAATGGCCGGCTGCCAGGGGGACCGGCCGGGGGCTTAGCGAAAGGGCGCCGTCCTGAACCGACAGAAGGACCGAGCCGCCGCTTGAAAGGCCGCCGGCCAGCAGCAAAGCGCAGGCGGGGTCCTCTACCGCGCGGGCAATCAGCCGCCGCAGCGGACGCGCCCCGAGCGCCGGGTCGGGGCATTGCCGGACCAGCTCCTCGACGGCGGCCTGCTGCCACGACAGGCAAATGCCCTGCGTTTCCAGCCGCTGGCGCGACTGCGTCAGCATCCGGCGGCAGACGGCCTGCATTTCGGCAGGCCCCAGCGGGCGGAAGAGGAAAAGGTCGTCCAGACGGTTTAAAAGCTCGGGGCGAAAGATACGCCGGACCTCGCTCAGCGCACGCGCACCGCAAAGGTCGGGGGAGGAACCGCCGAAGCCGGCCGGCCGCGACTGAAGCTCTCGCAGGCCGGCGTTCGAGGTCAGAATGACGACGGCGTTTTGAAAGTCGGCGCGGCAGCCCTCGGAGTCGGTCAGAAAGCCGTCGTCCAGCAGCTGCAAAAGCAGGTTCAAAACGTCGGGATGGGCCTTTTCGGCCTCGTCAAACAGCACGACGCTGTACGGGCGGCGGCGGATGCGCTCGGTCAGCAGCCCGCCCTCGCCAAAGCCGACGTAGCCGGGCGGGGAGCCGATGAGCTTGGACACCGAATGGGGCTCGCGAAACTCCGACATGTCGAAGCGGATCAAGGCGCGCTCGTCGCCGAACAGGCAGGCGCACAGGGCGCGGGCCAGCTCGGTTTTGCCGACGCCCGACGGGCCGCAGAAGAGAAAGGAGCCGACGGGCCGGCCGCCGCCGCCCAGCAGCCGTCCGCGCTGCACGGCCCGGGCAACGGCGCGCACGGCCTCATCCTGCCCGACGACGCGCGCAAGCAGGCGCTGCTCGAGCGAGGCGAGCTCCTCCCACCTGCCGCCGCGGGCGGCGCTCGGGCGGACGCCCGTCATGCGAAAGACGACGGCGGCGATGTGCTCGGGCGAAAGGGCGGGGTCCCCGGCCAGGCGGGCGGCGGCGGATGCCTCGTCCAGAAGGTCGACGGCCTTGTCGGGCAGGCGGCGCTCGGGGAGATAACGGACAGACAGCCGCACGGCGGCGTCCAGCGCGTCATCGCCGATGACAACGCCGTGATGCGCCTCGTACCGGCCGGACAGCGAGCGCAAAATGCAAAGGGCCTGCTCGGCTGTCGGCTCGCAGACTTCCACCGGCTGGAAGCGGCGCGAAAGGGCGCTGTCGCGCCGGATGGTCTTTTTGTATTCGGCCGCCGTCGTCGCGCCGATGATTTGCAGCCCCGAGCGCGCCAGCGCCGGCTTTAGGATGTTGGCGGCGTCGATGGCGCCCTCGGCGGCGCCCGCGCCGGTCAGCATGTGCAGCTCGTCGATGAACAGAATGACGTCGCCGCTCTGGCGCACTTCTTCCAGAATGCCGCGCATCCGCTCTTCGAACTCGCCGCGGTACTTGGTGCCCGAAATCAGGCCGACCAGCCCGAGCGAGATAACTTTTTTGTGAAACAGCGGGGACGGGACGTCGCCGTCGGCGATTTTTTGCGCCAGCGCTTCGGCAATGGCCGTTTTCCCAACGCCGGCGTCGCCCAAAAGCACGGGGTTGGACTTCTGCCGCCGGCACAGAATGGCGATGACCCGCGCAAGCTCCCGATCGCGGCCGACAACGGGGTCAAAGCGCCCCTGCCGGGCCAGCGCCGTCAGATCGCTGCCGAATTGCAGGGTCAGCTTGAGCGGCTCGCCCCTGCGGGGCGTTTTGGCAGGCGGCACGCCGCTTTGCGGACGCGGCAGCAGGCGGGCGTACAGGGTGGGCAGGCTGACGCCCAGACGCCGGAGCACGAGCGCCGCGCCGCAGTCCTTTTCCGTCAGAAGCGACATCAGCAGGTGCTCGGGCGCGACAAGGGGCGAACCGGCGGCCGCCGCCTGTGCGGGCGCCCCCTCGATGATGCGCATGGCGCAGGCCGTCAGCACGACGGGCGCCGCCGCGCAGCCCTTGCCCTCGCCGACGGCGGCGGCCACCGCGTCAAACAGCTGGCGCTCGGTCAGACCCATTTCGCCCAGCGCACGGCCGGCCGCCCCGCCGTGCTGGCAGCAGAGGCCCAAAAGCAGGTGCTCGGAGCCGATGAAGC
>CAKUPI010000145.1 GCA_934675045.1 uncultured Eubacteriales bacterium | reverse complement strand
GAAGAAGGTGCTCAGCGCCACCGACGCGATTTCGGCCAGCGGAAAGGCGTACCACACATGGCGCACGCCGAAAAAGCGGGCGAACAGGTAGGCGGCCGGCAGCAGAATGCCGAGCTGCCGCGCGACCGAGACGATCAGGCTGTACAGGCCGTTGCCCAGCGCCTGAAAGGTCGAGCCGGCGACAATGCAGAAGCCGGCGAACAGAAAGGAGAGGCTGATGGTGCGCAGCGCCGGAACGCCGATGGCCAGCATGTCGCTGGACGCATCAAACAGCAAAAGCAGCTGCGACGGAAAAAGCTGAAAGGCGGCAAAGCCCAAAAGGGCCATGGCGACGCCGGAGAGAACGCCCAGACGGACGGTGCGCAAAAGCCGGTGCCGGTCGCGGGCGCCGTAGTTGTAGGCGATGATGGGCACCATGCCGTTGTTGAGACCGAAAATCGGCATGAACACAAAGCTTTGCAGCTTGAAGTACACGCCGAGCACGGCCACGGCGGTGGCCGAAAAGACAATGAGGATTTTGTTGAGGCACAGCGTCATCAGCGAGCCGATGGACTGCATGAGAATGGAGGGGATGCCGACGGCGTAAATGCGGCCGATGGTCTCGCCGCTCGGCCGGAAGCCCCGGAAGGACAGGCTGATTTCGTGGTTGCAGCGGCGGTTGAGGCAAATGGCGACCAAAGCGCCCACCATCTGCCCTATCACGGTGGCGATGGCCGCGCCGCGCACGCCCATGGCGGGGAGCCCGAAATATCCGAAGATGAGAATGGGGTCCAAAACGATGTTGGTGACGGCGCCGCACAGCTGGGCCGCCATGGAAAGGGTGGTGCGCCCCGTCGCCTGAAGCAGGCGTTCAAAGCAGATGGAGGCAAACAGGCCGAAGGAAAAGACCGAGACGATAAAAAGGTATTCGGCGCCCATTTCCTCGATGACGGGCCCGGCCGTTTGCAGGGCAAAGAAGGGTTTGGAAAAAAACAGGCCGAACAGCAAAAACAAAAGCCAGTTCAGCGCCTGCAGAAAAATGCCGTTGCAGGCCGAGCGGTGTACCTCGCTGCTGTCGCGCGCGCCGAGGGAGCGCGACAGCAGCGAGGCCATGCCGACGCCGGTGCCGACGCTGAAGCCGATCATCAGGTTCTGGACGGGAAAGGCCAGCGAAACGGCGGTCAGCGCGTCCTCGCTCAGCTGTGCGACAAAGATGCTGTCCACCACGTTGTAAAGGGCCTGGACCAGCATGGAAATGACAATGGGCAGCGACATGGAAAAAAGCAGCTTGCCGACCGGCATGGAGCCCATTTTGTTCGGTTGCGTGTCTGACATAGGTTCTCCTTAATAATATAGTGTAATACAGGGCAAAACGGGCGTCGGAAGGCCCGATTGACTCACCTTTATCAGTGTAGGTGCTGGGCCGAAAAAAGTCAAGAAAGGGCGGGGGATTCTTTGCGCTTCCGGCCCCTTTTGGGGCGGCGGCCGGGGTGCGGCGGGGCGGCTTCTTTGCTGTTGACAGGGCGTGCTATTCAGGATAAGATAAAGAGTATAACATTTTGAAGCAAAAACGCGGAAGGGATCAGTGCAAATGAGCAATTTTATCACTTTTGATAAGGTCTGTAAATATTATCAGATGGGCCCGACCCGCATTGCCGCGGCCGATCACATCTCTTTTGAGATCGGCGAGGGGGAGTTTTGCGTCATTGTCGGGCCTTCGGGCGCCGGAAAGACGACGGTGCTCAACATGCTCGGGGGAATGGACACCTGCGACGAGGGCAGCATTTTTCTGGACGGAAGGGAAATTTCCCGGCTGTCCACCCGCGAAATGACCGGCTACCGCCGCTACGACGTGGGCTTTGTCTTTCAGTTTTACAACCTTGTGCAGAACCTGACGGCGCTGGAAAACGTCGAGCTGGCCAGCGAGATTTGCCGCGACCCCCTCGACCCGCGCGAGGTGCTGCGCGAGGTGGGGCTGGGAGAGCGGATGAGCAACTTCCCGGCGCAGCTTTCGGGCGGCGAGCAGCAGCGCGTCTCCATTGCCCGCGCCCTGTGCAAAAACCCCAAGATCCTGCTGTGCGACGAGCCGACCGGCGCTTTGGACTACCAGACCGGCAAGGCGGTGCTCGGCCTTTTGCAGTCGACCTGCCGCCAGCGCGGCAAGACGGTCATCGTCATCACCCACAACCAGGCCATCACCGCGATGGCCGATCGCGTCATTCACATCAAAAACGGCAAGGCGGAGCAAAGCGTTCTCAACCCCAACCCGACCCCGGTGGAAAGGATTGAGTGGTAGTGAAGAAAAATTATCTCAAGACCGTCTGGCGGGAAATCCGCGGGTCGCTGCCCCGTTTTCTGGCCATTTTCTGCATTACGGCGCTCGGCGTCGGCTTTTTGGCCGGGCTTTTGTCGACAACGCCCGACATGCGGGCGTCGGCGGACGCCTATTACGACGAGAAGAGGCTGATGGACATTCGCCTTTTGTCGAGCATGGGCTTTTGCGCCGAGGACGTGACGGCGGTGGAGCAAACCGGCGGGGTTCAGGCCGCCGAGGGCGGCAAGAGCGCCGACCTGCTCGTTCAGCTGGAGGACGGCGACACCGTCGTCGCCCGCGTGCACGGCGTCGACATGCAGGCGCAGCGCCGGGAAAGCTGCCTCAACCAGATTGAGGTTTTGGAGGGGCGGTTCCCCGAAAAAGCCGGCGAATGTCTCATTTTGCTGGAAAAAGTGCCGCTGGAGGGCACCGAGATCGGGAAAAAGCTGGTGTTTGCCCCGGACAACGCCGATTTGGACGACAAGGTGTGCGAGACCGAAATGACGGTGACCGGTGTTGCCGTCTGCCCCTATTACATGTCGCTCGAGCGCGAGCAGGCCGACATCGGCAACGGCAGGCTCGGGATGATTCTCTTTGTCCCCATGGAGCAGATGGCCTTTGATTACTACACCGAAATTTACGCCTCGGTCGAGGACGCCGCCGGGCAGCAGGCCTTTACCGACGCCTATCAGGGCATGGTCGACGACGCCGCGTCGCAGCTGAAGGTTTTGGCGAAAACGCAGGTCAGTGTGCGCCGCGGGCAGATCATCGAGCAGGCGCAGGCCGATTTGCAAAAGGCCCGGGACGAGTACGAAAGCAAAAAGGCCGAAACCGAGCAGAAGCTTGAGGACGCCTGGCAGGAAATCCTCGACGGCCGCGCCGAAATCGCCGTCGGCGATCGCGATTTGCGCCGGGCCGAGCGTCAGCTGCGGGAGGGCCGCGTTCAGCTCGAACAGCAGAAAACCGACGGTCAGGCGCAGCTGGACGCCAGCGCCGCGCAGCTGGAGGAGGGCGAAAAGCAGTATGCGGACGGCCTTGCGCAGTACAACGAGGGCAAGGCACAGCTTGAGGAGGCCCGCGCCCGGCTGGACGAGGCGGAGCCGCAGATTCAGCAGGTCAGGCTGCTCATTGCCGCGGGAATGCCGGTGAGCGAGGAGATGCAGGCGGCCCTTGACCAGTACGAGGAGGGCCTTGCGCAGTACGAGGCCGGCTATGCCGAAAGCGAGGCGGCCCGCGTACAGCTTGAGCAGGCGCGCGCCGATCTGGACGAGGGAAAGCGGCAGCTGGACGAGGGCCGGGCGGCCTACGAGCAGGGCATTGCCGACGGGCAGGCGAAGCTGGAAAAGGCGGCCCGCGACATCGAATCGGGCCGAAAGAAGCTGGAAAAGGCCAGAGCCGCGCTTTCAGAGGGCGAGCAGGAGTACGAGGAGGGAAAGGCCGAGGCCGAGGAAAAGCTGCTCGACGCCGAGTACCAGATTCGCGACGCCGAGGCCGAAATCAGCAAGATAGAGACCCCCAAGTGGTATGTGCTGACCCGCAAGGAAAACGTCGCCTACGCCTCGTTTGAGAGCAACGCCGAAAAGGTGGCGGCCATCGCCAAGGTATTCCCCTTCTTCTTCTTTCTGGTCGCCCTTCTGGTGACGCTGACCACCATGACCCGCATGGTGGAGGAGGAGCGCACGCAAATCGGCACTTTGAAGGCGCTGGGGTACAGCTCGGGCGTCATCGCGTTCAAGTACGTTCTGTACGCCGGGCTGGCCGGCGTTTTGGGCAGCGCCTTCGGGCTGGCCATCGGCTTGCGGCTGTTCCCGGCCGTCATCTGGAACGCCTACGGCATTTTGTACACGCTGCCGCCCATGACCTATCATTTTAATCCGCGCTACGCGCTGCTTTCCTCGCTGTCGCTGAACTACAACTCGTTGACGGACATCTCCATCCTGGGGGGCTGCCTCCAGCTGAAGGAATTGAGTTTTACCAACAACCAGATTGCGGATATCTCCGCACTGGCTTCCCTGAATAACCTTGAAATCATCGACTTCTCCTATAACAATGTCTATGCGCTGCCAGAGTGGAATCAGACCAGTGCGCTGCGCGTTGTCCAGGGCTCTCACAACAGCGTATCCAGCATTTATATGCTGGGTGGTATGTCCAACCTCACCTACGTGTCCATGGACTACAATAAGCTGACTGATATCTCGGCGCTTGCAAACTGTCAAAACCTTGTCCAAGTGAACGTCTATGGCAATACCATCGGTGACGTTTCTACACTGACCTCCCACAGCATCATTGTCAACTACGACCCCACCCTTCAGCAGTAACCTCTTCTTCTTCGCAGCACCGTGTGCCATCACGCCCACGGTGCTGCTTTTTATAATAATTCCCGGCAAAATCCTTAGTTCTGCCGTATTTCTCGGTCATAATTTTTTCATATTTGGCAATTTACAGCACTCTTGCAAGATGTTATACTGATACTGTCAAATAGAAAGAGAGGTAACGTTATGAAGCAAACCTATCGTCTTTCCGAAAAGGCTTTTCAACTGGACGGAAAAATGCCCTTAAAGCAGGCCATTCCCCTGGGCCTGCAACACGTT
>CAKUPI010000144.1 GCA_934675045.1 uncultured Eubacteriales bacterium | reverse complement strand
TGTGCGCCGAGGTCAAAGGCCTGACCGAAGACTGCTGTCAGATAATCCGGCAGAAAGTCCTGCATGGAGAGGCTCGCGGGGATAAAGTGCTGCATGGTGCCCAAAACATCGTAGCCCAGGCCGAAAATGTCGGCGGAGGCGGCGCCGTACTCCGTGTAGAAGCGGCGGGTTGACGACGTCCCGGAGATCGCATGCTGAAAGTTCGCCGTGTTGTCCAGTGCCGCCTTCAGCTCGAGGCCGGCATCGCTGTATTCGAAGGAAAGGCTGTCGAAATACAAAGTGGCCGGCTCGGAAAGCCCGTTGGAGATGACGGCCAGGTTGGCAACGGCCAGCGGGGTGGAGTAGAAGATATCCTTGTCCTTTCCGCTGCGGTTCATGCAGGCGTACTCGTAGCCGCCCTGCTTGTTCTTGGCAAAAAGGTCAAAGTTTCTGTCGCTCACAATGGTAAAGCCGGTGCCGTTGAACTTGTAGATGGCGGCATAGCGGGAGTAGATGTTGCCCGCCGCCAAGTCGTTCGCCGACTGGCCGCCCAGCACCAGGCTGTTGGTCCCGACCCCGGTAAGCTCGCCGAACGCAAAGGCCGCGCGGACGATGCTGTCGCCCTCTGAGCTGACCAGCGGGAAGTCGCGGTAGGAGCTCAGCATGTTCTTCGTCCCGCCGAACAGGACGGCGGCGCGGCCGGAATCGTAGTTGTCGGTTCCGTAGTAGTAGCTGTACGTCAGGGCAAGGTCCTTGATGCCGTCCTCGTTGATGTCCCCTGCCAGCAGCGATACCATGTTGGGCACATATTTTTTCGAGGCGCCCATCTTGGTGATGTCGTAGTTCCAGGCGATCGCCCAGTTGCCCTCGACATCCTGATACGCGGTGTCGCTCGCACCGGTCTTTTGCTGGTACTGGTAGACCTCGATGCGGGGCGCGGCGCTGTCGGGAATGTAGACAGCGATTTCGTCGATTCCGTTGCCGTCAAAGTCGCCGACGGCCATTTGCAGGTAGTTCTGCGCCTGATAGGTATAGCCGGCCCTGTCCTCCGGGTTTCCGAAGGAGCTGAAGTCCGCAACCAGCGTCTTGGCGCGGGCGGTGTCGCTCTTGCCGTCGCAGGCGTCCAGAACCTGCAGCTGAAGGCTGCCGGGCATGCCGTCCTCGCTGCGCTTGAGCGAAAGAAGGGCATACTGCTTTTCCATGCCCTCGGTGTTGCCGTCAAAGTTGCCCGCCGCCACGGCGGTGGCCACAAAGCCGCCGGCCGTATTCTTCAGCACGGCATCTTCAACCAGCATGCCGTCACCGGCGGCAATCGCGGTGTTGGCAACGGCCTGGCTCCTTGCGGCGGCATTGACCTTGGAGTGGCCGGGGGCCATGAACTTGTTGTAGGTGCCCAGCGCCTCGTCGGCATGGCCGTTGAGAGTCGCATTCAGGTCGAAATAGGTGCTTTCGGCCCCCTCTTCGCCCGCCAGCTTTTGCTCGGTCATAAGCAAAAGCTCGGCGACCGGGTTGACCGTGGTAACATCTTTGCCGTACGGGTTGGACGTGTCGTTGGCGTCATACCCCTCCGGCGCCACGCTTGTGTCAATGCCGATTGCCTCAAGGGCATTCATTTCCGACACATCCGCGGCCCCGCCGCCGGGCGCCGCAAGAATGTTCATCGGCAAAAGACCCAGCAGCATGCAGGTGATCAGCAGCTTTGCTGTCAGTTTTTTTGCACTCATACAGAATCCTCCTTTGCTTGCAGGCTCCCTCGCGCTGCAGGCACTCGATTGCGTTCGTACCATATAGGGATATTATAACACTTTAACAGGAAAAAAGCAGTAAGAGTTGCATAATTGTAACTCTCACTGCTTCCGTCATTTCAAAAGTGCTCCAGAATGTATCCGCGGCCCCGGATGTACGATATGGTCAGCCGCGTTTCCCGCGGGTTCAGCTTGTGCTTCAGCCGGGATATGGCCGTGCGCAGCGCCTGCGAGTCCTTCTGCATGGGCTGCCCCCATGCCGCGCTGTACAGCTCCTCTTTGGAAATGTATTTCCCCCTCTGCTTGACCAGCGCCAGCAGCACGCTGAACTCCCGCCGGGTCAGCAACAGGTCCTCGCCGTCCAGAAAGCCCGCCATGGCGATGGTGTCCAGGCGCAGCACCTCGTAATTTTCCCATCTTTGCAGCTCTTTTTTGCGGCGGAGCTGCACGTCGGCCCTTGCGACAAGGATGTCCAGGTCGTAGGGCTTGGTCAGATAATCCTCGCCGCCGGCCTTCAGCCCCCGGATGATGTCCGCGTTTTCGCCGAGGGCGGACAGAAAGATGACGGGAACGGCGTGCTGCGGCGGCCGGCTTTTACAAAACTCCACGCCGTTTCCGTCCGGCAGCATGACGTCGAGAATCATGAGGTCAACATCGTGCAGCTCCAGCAGCTCGGACGCCCGCTTCAGGCTTTCCGCGCAGAGCACAGTGTGCCCGTGGTCGGTGAACTCGTCTGCGTTGATTTTCAGAATGTGCGGATTGTCCTCAACCAACAGTATTGTCGCCATTTTCCTGCTCCTCCTCGTATAGCGGAACGGTAAAAAGGACCGTTGTGCCCGTGCAGCCGGTCTTTTCGATTTCGATGGACCCGCCAAACCCTTCTACAATCTCCTTGGCAATGGGAAGGCCGCGCCCGTGCTCGCCGTGAAAGGAAAAGCCCTTTTCAAAGACCTGCTTCAGGATTTCGCCGGGGATGCCGCTGCCGGTGTCGCTGATGCGGAACTCCGCCATACGGTGCTCGTTCTTCCGCACGTCAAACCGAATGGTCCCCCCCGACGTGTGCCGGTTGGCGTTGGCCGCCAGATTGATGAGCACCTGCAAAAGCATGTCGTGGTTGGCGTACACGCGCAGGCTCTGGTCGCACGTCAGCTCGAGCGCGTTTTGATTTTTCAAAAACATCGGGCGGCACAGCGCGCCGATGTCCAGCATCAGCGTGTGGACGGACACGGCGATTTTGGAAATGCTGCGGCTCTGCCCCAGCGACAGGTGCAGCATCTGCGTCACAATGTCGGCCAGCCGCTCCGACTCCGACTGGATCAGCTCAAGGTTGGAAATGTTCTCCTCGTCGATGATGCCGCGCTGAAGCCTCCGCTTGGTGCGCTGGGCGTATCCGCTGGCAATGGTCAGAGGCGTTTTGACCTCGTGGGCCATGTCGCGCAAAAACTCCGTTTTCATGTGATCCATCTGCTCCAGCATTTCCATGTGCCGCCGGTTCTCCGTCAGCTTGTTCTGCGCTTCCTGCTCCTTGATTTCCAAAACGACCATCATGATCATGATGAAGGCTATCATGGCAAAGGACGAAAACCCCACCCGGGTCGCATAATCCTCGACTTGCAGCTTGGAGGCTTCGGCCACGTTGGCGATGAGAAGAATGGAAAAGCCTGCCAGAATCAGCTTGTCGGCGTTTTCCAGCTTCCGTTTTTTCCAGAAGTGCCAAAACAGGCACACCGCAAAATAGAGCAGATAGCCGGCCATTACATAGCCCGAATAGCGGGAAATGCCCGA
The DNA here is from genome assembly GCA_934675045.1 of uncultured Eubacteriales bacterium. Taxonomy (GTDB): domain Bacteria; phylum Bacillota; class Clostridia; order Oscillospirales; family Butyricicoccaceae; genus Ventrousia. Next base: position 1,382 of record CAKUPI010000144.1, on the reverse strand, counting down.
GCACCGCTGCACCGGCACCGTCAGAATGAGCACCGAGGCCGCGGCGACATATCCGTTGAAGGCATACCGGACCCACCGGTTGGTCAGCTTGGGGTATATGCTTTCCATCATCCGCAAAATGGCAAAGGCAATCAGCAGCAGGTCCAGCACCACCACCCGGTAGTGGAATGCCCAGTTGTAGTTCAGCGGCAGCATTTGACCGATGTAAAAGCGCGTATCGCGGATGGACAGCAAAAGACAGCTGGCCGCCAGCCAGAACGACTGCGCGTTCAGCGTGATGCAGGCAAGCAGCAGATAATACGCGCCCAGCAAAAGCAGGCCCGCCGACACAATGCTCGAGGCAAGCTTGGTATGCTCCTGCCTGTTGCGAATGTTTTCCGGCGTCGAAAGCTGCATTTCGTTCAGAATTCCGCCGTCGTTTCCGACGTAATTCGAAAACTGAATGACCAGCTCGCAGTACCCGTCGTCCCGGATAGAAACCGGGAACTCCATGTAATTTACGCAGCCGACGGCCTCATCGGACGACGCGGCGACCCTGCCGATTTCAAGGGTCTTGCTGCCGTTTACATAGACTTTGGTTCCGTAGTCGATGGAGTACCCGTCCACAAGGTAATAGCGCCCGGGAATGCCGCGGAGCAGCACGCGATAGGTGCCGTAGGGCACGTCGCCGCGGATTTCCCCCTTCCCGTCCTCGGCGGCGGCGCCGCTTTTGAAGTCATCGGGCTCCAGCAGCCGGTTGGGGTAAAAGTCCCAGCTCGCCCCGAGGGTGATGATTTCCTTCTCCAAATCCCTGCCGGTCAGGTCGATGCAGCCCTTTTCCGGCTCTATGGGCGGCGGCGTCTCGTTAAACCCGTTGATGGAGGCCCAGCCGACAAGCAGCAGCGCCGCCGCAACGGCCGTCAGAAGCATTTTTGCCGCTGTTTTCATTTTGCGTGCGTTCTTCGGCGCCATCTCTCGTTTCCCTTTCTGAAGTACAAAGCCAATCTCCCGTGATGGTATTTTATCACAACGGGGCGGAAAAGGGGGGCAAATTGCAAAAATGTCACTCTGCCCCCGAGGAAAATCCTTCGCTCCGCGGCGGACGGACTGGCGCGTGCACGGTTCCGGCGGCCAAAAGCGCTGCTTTTCCCCGCGGCCAGCGCGCAGTGACGGACACCCGGGAGCGGCTTAAGCTGCCGCTTTCCCCCGTACGGCGTGCCGCCAACGCGCAGAGCGGGCCGGAAAGCCCGGCCTTGCACGCGGGTCCTGATATAGCAAAACCCCTTGCTATTACTGGATTTACAGTGTAAAATATGAATCAAGGATTATTTTTTAATTTTTTATAAATTGTTATATTCGGCGCAACAACAAAAAAGTTTCTTATTCCCTTTTGTGTGTAAAGG
>CAKUPI010000143.1 GCA_934675045.1 uncultured Eubacteriales bacterium | reverse complement strand
ACGTAAAAGTTCTCATTGACCCGCACTTGCTCGTAAAGCCCGATGCTCTCGTTGTAGCCGACGCCCTTTTGGTACTCGGCCCACACACCGGCCGGATCAGTCCTCATACACGCTTCCCTCCTCCCGGCAGCCGGTGTAGCGCAAAAACGCCTCCCACTGCCGCTCAAGCTCCGGCGGCACGTCGGCCCGATCGCCCGGCTGCAGGCGCGGCGCCGTCCGGCCGCAGGCCAGCACGCCGAGCGCAAAGGCGCCCAGACATCCGGCCACGGCAAATAACACTTCCATTTTCCTCTCTCCCTTTCCTCTGCGCTCAGCGCCCGCTGTAATGCAGAAAATCATCGGCCTGCCGGTCAAAGCCCGGCTCCTGCTCCGGCTGCTCCAGCGTTCCCGGCGCCGGCCGCCCGGATACAAAATACCGGATGGCGTCGGGCGCGTGCGTCAGCTCGTGCGGCTGGCGCGCCGTGTCGTTGGGGTTGCGCTCGTCGTACCGCAGGGCGGGCAGCGTGCGGATCAGGTTGGGGCAGCAGTCAAAAATCCGCAGCGCCGCCGTGCGCTTCCCCTGCTCGTCCTCAAAGGGCCGCAGCCACTCGGCAAGGTCGTACCAGCCCTGCACGCGGTCGTTCTGCGCGCGCGTCAGCCCGATGCCGTGCTGGGCGAAAATATCGGCCGTGCTGCGGCCGGTGTCGCTGTGCCGGTTCCACAAATCGGGGGGCGCGTAAAAGGCCGAAATGACCTCGGCCGTCTGCGCCCGCACCAGCTCCGCCGCCTCGCCGGCCAGAAGCCCCGGCCGGTAGACCTCGCGGTAGACAACGGCGCGGCCCCCTTCGTCGACGGCCACCCAGAACCCGGCCAGCATGTCGCGCCCGTAGTCCATCGTAAAATACCTGCGCCAGTGCCCGGGAATGGCAAAGGGCTTGACCACGTGCACCTCCCGCTCCCACATGGAAAAATACTGCCCCTCAAACAAATCCCAGTCGCCGTACAGCAAGGCCCTCTGCTCGCGCTCGGGCAGGTTGAGCAGCCGGCGCACATAATCGGGGTCGGCCCGCATCAAAAACCCGTTGTCCTGCACGCGCGACGGCAGAAACAGGCGGCTTCCTCCCCGGAAGCGGTGCACCGTGTCGGGCGGCCCGATGTCGATAAACCGGCTTTTTACCCACTGGTGCCCCACGCCGCCGGGGTTGGTTGCGCTTTTGACCGCTTTGGGAAAATCGTTGGCGCCCCGCAGCCTCGAAAGCAGATACAGGTACATGCTCTCGGTAAAATGCGTCAGCTCGTCGAAGCGTATCACGTCGTACTCCGCCGACTGATAGCGGTACACGTCGCGCTCCAAATCGCAGTAGCCGAAGTCGATGAGCGATCCGTTTTCAAACTGCCCGACGTGCGCCGACGCGCTGTAACGGTAGAGCGAGCGCGGGTACAGCGCCTGCGCCGTGCGCACCAGCGACTTTTCCAGCTCGGGCAGCGTGCGGCGCAGAATGAGCTGCCGGGACCCGGCGTAGCGCAGCGCGTAGAGCAGGGCGTCGACCAGCTGCCCGTACGACTTTCCCCCGCCCGCGGCGCCGCCGAAGAGCACCTCGTCGGCCTGCGCCTCAATAAACCGGCGCTGCCTGCGCGTAATGCGAAGCTCCATCAGTCGACGACGCGCACCGTGATGACGGGCGGCTCCTCTTCCCCGGCCTCGCGCTCGCCGTAGCCGAGCACCGTCTTGCCGAAAAACTGCGCAAATGAGCTGTTGTAGCACCCGGCCAGACTGTTGACCAGCCAAGCGTTTTCCTGCATCTGCTGCGCGCGCTCGCAGGCCGCGTCAAACTCGGGGTGCTCCTTCCGCCACCGCCGCAGCTCCGAAACGGAGACGCCGGCGTCTTCGGCAAAGGCCTGAAAGGTGGGCAGCGGGGCCGGCAGAACGACCGGCTCTTCTGACTTCACCCCGCCGTCGGGATAATAGGCCACCTTTTTCTCGACGCGCTGGGGCGGCTGTGAAAAATAATCGAGGATTTTCGCGCAATAAGCGCGCTTGTACTGCGGTTTTTTCGTGTGCTTCACCTCCCTCCGGCTTATCGACACCCCGATGATAGCACGGCCGCGCACCTGCGCGCCTCCCGCGCTTTTCCCGCGCTTTTCTCCGAAAATCCGCAAAGCGCCGCGGCCTCTCGCCCGGGTTTGTGTCAAGCCGCCGCGCCCGGCTTTGCGCCAAAGCGCCGCGGCGCCACGCCCGGGTTTGCGTCAAGCCGCCGCGGCCTCTCGCCCCGGGTTTGCGCCCGCAAAAAAACGGCGGGCCTCAGCCCGCCGCCCCTTATTCCACCGACCCGTACAGCGCCAGCGCCAGCTTTTGCAGCGCCCGCTCGCGCACGCGATACACCTGCGCCTGCTCGTACCCGAGCTCCTCGCACAAAAGCCCGGCGCACCCCGGCTCCCTGTCGATAAAAAACCGCCGGAGCACCCACTGCTCCTCGTCGCTCAGACAGGCCAGCCCGCAGTCAATGGCCTCGCACTGGCATTTTGCCAGCTCCATGCTCCGCGTCAGCCCCGCGAGTTCACCGGCGATCGACGGCTTTTCCCGCGCCTCCTGCTCCAGCAGCCGCACCCTGCCGGGCAGCGTTTTCAGGCTTGTCCGCAGCAGCCGGTATTTTTTCAAATCCTCGGCCGTGCGCTTTTTCCAGTCCTGCATCGGCTCTCTCCCCCTTCGGTGTTTGTGGCTTGTATTTTACCGAACATTTGTTCTTTTTTCAAGCCGTACATCTGGTGCACGCCACAGGCCGCTGTTGCAATATCTGGGGTTTTCCTCTATAATCAGGTCAGAACAGCGCTTTACGAAAGGAGAAACGCGCATGGATCTTCTTGCACTGTATCAGGCCTGCGGCGTGCGCCGCCTGCCCGTCGACCCGGGGCTTCTGTCGCGCCATCTCAACCTTTCGCTCATCACCTACGAGCAGTATTGCCGCGAAACGGGCACCGACATGCTATCCCTTCTGCGCGCGCACAACCCCGACGCCTTCACCCACGCGCTTTCGGACGGCTGCGTCGTCGTTTACAACCGCCAGTGCACGCCGGGGCGCCGCCGCTGGAGCGTCGTGCACGAGCTGAGCCACATTCTGCTCAACCAGCTGGGCAGCCCGGGCGGGGACGATTCCGCCGCCGACCGCCTGACGGCCGACATTCTGTGCCCCCTTCCCGTCGTCAGCCTGTGCGGCGTGCGCTCGGTGCGCGAGCTGCATGCGCTGTGCGGCATTTCGCACGAGGCCGCCTCCATTCGCTGGAAGTCGCTGTGCGCTTTCCGCCGCGGCGAGTACGGCCCCTTCAGCGAGGGGGACTGGGCCCTTGTCCGCTACTTTTACCCCTTTATCTCCGCCGTGCTCGACGGGTTTTCTCCCCAGACCACCACCCCGGCCGTCTATTGACAGCAGAAAGGTCCGGCCTTCATAAGGCCGGACCTTTCTGCGTATGTCAGGGGCCGCCCGCGGGGTTGACCGGCGCACGGCGGACGATCAGCCAGCCCAGCGCGGCAAAGACCGCCGCGGCCGACAGGGCGATCAGGCCGCTGTGTCCGGGCGAGCGCACGACAAAGCCCACCAGCCGCGCCCACTCCCGCATCAGCGCCTGCCGCGTCTGCTCCGGCAGGGCGAGAACGACCATCGGAAGGATTCCGAAAAGGCCCACCGGCAGGCCGATGGCAAGCACAAGCTTCCCCATTTTGCCCAGCCGGTAAAAGGCGCCGCCCAGAAAGTACCCGAGCATGGACAGCGAGATGCACAGCACCGCCGACCACACCATCCGCACGCCCGTCCCCTGCCACGCCGGCCTGCCCTGCATCCAGCGGCCGTACATCAGGCAAAAGACCTGGTCGTTTTTCATCATATGGCTCCACGAAAAGGCCAGATCGAGCACGGCGAAGCTGAGAATCATTGCGGCACAGAAGGTGACGGCAAAGCCGAGATGCCCGAGATAGACCGAACGGCGCGACACGCTGTTGGCGCCGCCGAAGCGCAGGCTTGCGGCAAAGGTCACCATGCCAATCACCAGGGACATCACGGGGGCGCACCCCTCGGTGGTGCTGATGTGCACCTCCTCTTCCGGGAAGGCGAAGGTAAACAGGCTTATCAGCAGCGCGTTGACAAACAGCGTGATGCACATGACGCTGACCAGCGAAATCCAGTTGACCTTCCAGTTCCACGCGAGCATTTCTTTGATTTTCATTCAGCTTACCCCCTTTTAAGCGTTGGTCAGGCGCACAAACAGCTCCTGCAAGTCCAGCGGATGCGCCTCCAGCCCGTCGGGCAGCCGTTCAGCCTGCCCCAGCACGCAGACCCGCTTAAGCCCGCCCAGCGTCTCCTCGCAGATCACGTCGCGGCCGCGGCTCCAGCGCTCCACCTCGTCCGCCCTGCCCGAAACCTGCACGCCCATGCGCCGGATCTTCTCGGTCGGGCCGGTGAGCAGCAGCCTTCCCTGCTTGAGAATGACCACCTGCTCGATGATGTCGGCCGCCTCCTCGATCAGATGGGTCGAAATCACGATGGTGCGCGGGTATTCCGCGTAGTTTTCCAGCAGCTTTTTGTAAAAAAACTCCCGGTGGTTGGCGTCCAGCCCCAAAACCGGCTCGTCCAGCAGCAGGTAGGGAACCCTTGTGCTCAGCGCGCACACCAGCTTGGCAATGGTCAGGTATCCGGTCGAAAGCCCCTTGAGCTTTTTCCTGACGTCCAGCCCAAACTCCCGCGCCAGCTCGCGGGCGTACGCCCGGTCAAACCCCGGATAAAAGGCGCTCGTCCAGTCAAACAGCTGGCGCGCCGTGGTGCCCTCCGGGCAGAAGTTTTTCTCGCCCATAAAGTACACCCGGCCCAGCACCCTGTCGTTTTCGCGCACCGGCTCGCCGTCTATGGCGACGCTGCCCTGCTGCGGAAACAGCCGGTTGGTCACGCAGCCCAA
>CAKUPI010000142.1 GCA_934675045.1 uncultured Eubacteriales bacterium | reverse complement strand
AAGGGAGAGGCAAGGCCCTCTCCGTCCTCGCTGTGCACTGCCCGCGCAAAAAACCCGCAGGCCATGCCCGCGGGTTTTTGTGGGAAAACTTACTTGCTCAAAACGCGCCCTGCGCGCGCGCCGGTGGCGTCGCCCTGCCACACGGCGGCCTCGCCGTTGACAAAGACATATTCCATGCCGTCGGGCCAGACGCGCGGGTCGATGTGGTTTTCGTTGGTGCGCAGGTTCTGGCGGTCGATGACCAGCAGGTCGGCTTTTTTGCCCTCGGCCACAACGCCGCGGTCGGTCAGGCCGAGGATTTCGGCCGGCTTGCCCGTCACCTTGCGAACGGTGGCCTCGAAGCTCTCCTGCGGGAACTCGCAGAGGTAGCGCACAAAGCCGCAGTAGGTGTTGGGGTTGGCGTAATAGGGGGGCATGTTTTCGCCGAGGGGGACGATGGCCTTGCCGTCAAGGGCAAAGGTGTCGGAGCCGATGGTGCCGTTTTCGTCGGCGATAAACTCGCGGACCGACGATTCGACCATGCCCTGCACCACCTGGAAGGTCTTGGTGTAGGGGTCCTCCATCAGCAGGTCGAGGGCCATGTCGAGGTCGGTGCGGCCCTTTTCGGCGGCCAGCGCTTGCAGGTTTTTGCCGACATATTCGGCGTTTTTGTGCTGCAAAATAGTGTAGGCGCCCGCCCAGTCGGGGTTGACCTGCGGGTTGATGGAGTAGTACTGGCCGGAGTAGACGGTCTCGGCGATGAGAGCGCGGTAGTCGGGGGCGTGCAGGTTTTTGGCAAACTGCTCGCGGGTGCCGCACGGCTTGAGCCACGGCATGAAGGAAAGGGCGAGGTCGGGGTTGAGCAGAATGCCGCCCGTGGTGTTGGGAATGACGTCATGGGTGACGCGCACGCCCTTTTGGCGGTATTCGTCGATGACGGCCAGCGTGCGCTTGGCGGCGGCGGCGGCCATGTAGCTGTCGCCGTTGGGGAAGATGTCGTAGCCGCAGCTCAGGTGGGCAAGGTGCACCTGTACGCCGGTTTGCAGCCCCAGCTCGAGCGATTCGATGATGCCCTCGATTTTCTTCTGCTTTTTCGGGGTGCCCTCGCGCAGGCCGGTCTTGCGCCAGTGGGGGGCGTAGATGCCGCCGTACTGGGCCAGCACCTCGCACATGGCCTTGAGCTCGCGGAAGTCGCAGTAGATGCCCGGCGCGTAGTCGAGGCCGGACGACATGCCGGCGGCCCCCGCCTTCATGGCGGCGTGCAGGTAGGCTTTCATCTGCTCGATTTCGTCGTCGGTGGCCGTGCGCTTGAAGTCGAGGCCGAGCACCTGCGCGCGGATGGTGCCGTGTCCGACCAGCGGGATGTAGTTGGCGCCGATGCCCTTTTTGCGCGCCGAGGACAGGTATTCTTCAAAGCTGCGCCAGTCGATGGGGTAGCCGAAGTCGCGCTCCATCAGGGGCGAAAGCGCGTCGGCCTTGACGAGGTAGGGGGGCGAGAACATGTTGTCGCCCAGCTCGGCCAGCTGGTCGTGCTCGAAATACTGGCTTTCCCACCACTGGTCGCAGGGGGCCAGCGACAGGCCGCACTGGCCGCCGACAATGGTGGTGATGCCCTGACGGACCTTGCTTTCCATTTCGGGGAAGAAGGGGAGGGTCAGGTCGCCGTGCGAGTGCATGTCGATAAAGCCGGGCGTGACCGCCTTCCCGGCGGCGTCGACCACCCTGGCCGCCTGCTCGTTTTTCAAATCGCCTATGGCTGCGATATTGCCGTCTTTGACGCCGACGTCGGCGACAAAGCCCGCCTTGCCGGTGCCGTCGTAAACCGTGCCGCCCCGGATTAACAGATCCAACATAAAAAAACCTCCTACTGTATTTTTGGTGGACTTGAAGCCCATTTTGTGATAGAATAGCAGAGAATGTTGAAACAGGCAACAACCAAGATTTCTGCTGGGAAAAACCCGTGCCACCGTTTTTATTTTACAGGCTTTTTCGGCAGTCCGCAAGGGGGAATCACAATGAAAGTAGGGTTTGACAACGAGGCGTACATCAAGAGGCAGTCGGAGCAAATCAAAAAGCGAATCGGAGAGTTTGGCGGCAAGCTCTACCTTGAGTTCGGAGGCAAGCTCTTCGACGACTACCACGCCTCGCGCGTGCTTCCCGGCTTTGCGCCCGATGTGAAGATTCAGATGCTGCGATCCATGCGCGATCAGGCGGAGATCGTCGTCGTCATCAACGCGAGCGACATCGCCAAGAACAAAATCCGCGGCGATCTCGGCATTCCGTACGACGTCGACGTGCTGCGGCTGATCGACGCCTTCCGCGAGATAGGCCTGTATGTCGGCAGCGTCGTCATGACCTGCTTCGAGGACCAGCCGGCCGCCGTCGCCTTTCAGCAGAAGCTCAACAAGCTCGGCCTGCCCGTCTTTCTGCATTACCCCATCGAGGGGTACCCGTACGACGTGCACCACATCGTCAGCGAGGAAGGGTACGGCAAAAACCAGTACATCCAAACAACGCGGCCGCTCGTCGTCGTCACGGCGCCGGGGCCGGGCAGCGGAAAAATGGCAACCTGCCTGTCGCAGCTTTACCACGAGCACCTGCGCGGCGTCACGGCCGGCTACGCCAAGTTCGAGACCTTCCCCATCTGGAACCTGCCGCTCAAGCACCCGGTCAACCTCGCCTACGAGGCGGCGACGGCCGACCTGAGCGACGTCAACATGATAGACCCCTATCATCTCGAGGCCTACGGCGAGACGACGGTCAACTACAACCGCGACATCGAGATTTTCCCCGTGCTGTCGGCCATGTTCAAGCGCATTTCGGGCACCTGCCCCTATCAGTCGCCCACCGATATGGGGGTCAATATGGCGGGCAGCTGCATCACAGACGACGAGGTCTGCCGCGAGGCGTCCAAGGCGGAAATCGTGCGGCGGTACTACATCGCCATGACCGACTGCCAGCGCGGCCGCGGCGACGACGCCACCGTGCAGAAAATCAAGAGCATCATGAACCAGATGGGCCTGTCGGCCGCCGACCGCGCCGTCGCCGTCGCGGCGGAACGGCGTTCGGCCGATACCGACGACCAGCCGGCGGCCGCCATCGAGCTGCCCGACGGGCGCATCATCACGGGCAAGACGAGCGAGCTTCTCGGCGCGTCGTCGGCCGCACTGCTCAACGCCGTCAAGGCGCTGGCCGGCATGGGCAAAGAGGTGCACCTCATTCCGCCCCCCGTCATCGAGCCGATCCAGCAGCTGAAAACCGGCCTGCTCGGCAACCACAACCCGCGCCTGCATTCCGACGAGGTGCTGGTGGCCCTGGCCGTCAGCGCCGCCTCCAGCCCGCAGGCGGCCGAGGCAATGGCCCAGCTTCCCAAGCTCCGCGGCTGCGAGGCGCACGCAAGCGTCATCCTGTCGCAGGTCGACGAGGAGGTTTACCGGCGTCTGGGCCTCAACTTGACCTGTACTCCGAGATATCAGACGAGCAAATTATACCATAAGTAGTCAAAACAACTCGAAAGCAACCGAAAGGGGCGTCAATGACGCCCTTTTTGCAAAATCCGGGCATTACTGCTTGCAGGGGAAGATAAGATGAAAAAACTGGCTGTCGGAATCTTAGCCCATGTCGACGCGGGCAAAACCACCCTGTCCGAGGGGCTGCTGTACCGCGGGGGCGCGCTGAAAAAACTGGGCCGCGTCGATCACCGCGACGCCTTTCTGGATACGCACGCCATCGAGCGCGAGCGGGGCATTACCATCTTTTCCAAGCAGGCCGTCCTGCCGCTCAGGGGGTGTCAGGTCACGCTGCTTGACACCCCGGGCCACGTCGATTTTTCCAGCGAGATGGAGCGCACCCTGCAGGTGCTCGACTGCGCCATTTTGGTCGTCAGCGGCGCCGACGGCGTGCAGAGCCACACCGAGACGCTGTGGCGGCTGCTGGCACGCTACCGTATTCCCACCTTTCTGTTCATCAACAAAATGGACCTGCCCGCCGCCGACCGCGCTATGCTGCTGGACGAGCTGAAAAAGCGTCTGGACGGCGCCTGCGTCGACTTTGGCGAGGACCGGGCCGCCGTGTGCGAAAACGCCGCGCTGTGCGGCGAGCAGGCGCTGGCCCGGTATCTCGAAGCGGGCACGCTGTCCGACGCCGAGCTGTCAGGGCTGATCGCAGGCCGCGCCCTGTTCCCCTGTTATTTCGGCTCGGCGCTGCGGCTGGACGGCGTCGATGCCCTGCTCGACGGCCTGCGGCGTCTGGCCCCCGCGCCGGAGTACCCGGACGGCTTCGGCGCGCGCGTTTACAAAATTTCACGCGACCCGCAGGGCGCGCGGCTGACCTGGCTCAAGGTGACGGGCGGCCGCCTGCGCGTCAAGACGCTGCTGCGGGGCGAGAGCGACGGCCGGCCGTGGGAGGAAAAGGTCGACCAAATCCGCATTTATTCGGGCGCGCGTTTTCAGGCCGTCGAGGAGGCCGATGCCGGAACGGTGTGCGCCGTCACCGGCTTGAGCCGCACCCGCGCCGGGCAGGGGCTGGGCGGCGAGCAGGGCGATTTGCCGCCCGTGCTGGAGCCGGTGCTGACCTATCGCGTTGACCTGCCCGACGGCGTCGATCCGCACGCCGCGCTGCGCCGTCTGAGCCAGCTTGAGGAAGAGGACCCGCAGCTGCGCATGGTGTGGAACGGGCAGCTGCGCGAAATCCACATGCAGCTGATGGGCAGTGTGCAGATCGAGGTGTTGAAGCGGGTCATCGGCGAGCGCTTCGGGCTGGAGGTCGGCTTCGGCGCGGGCAGCATCGTCTACCGCGAGACCATCGCCGCGCCGGTGCTTGGGGCGGGGCATTACGAGCCGCTGCGCCACTACGCCGAGGTACACCTGCTGCTCGAACCGCTGCCGCGCGGCAGCGGCCTGCGCTTTGGCTCGGCGTGCAGCGGCGACGCGCTGGACTTGACCTGGCAGCGCCTCATTCTGACCCATCTGGCCGAGCGCAGCC
>CAKUPI010000141.1 GCA_934675045.1 uncultured Eubacteriales bacterium | reverse complement strand
ACGGGAATGTTGAAGAAGCCCTGAAGCTGCGAGGCGTGCAGGTCCATGGTCAGCACGCGGTCGGCGCCGGCGGCCTCGATAAGGTCGGCGACCAGCTTGGCCGAGATGGGGTCGCGCGCCTTGGTCTTGCGGTCCTGACGGGCATAGCCAAAGTAGGGCATGACGGCGGTGATACGGCCGGCGCTGGCGCGGCGGAAAGCGTCGATCATGATGAGCATTTCCATCAGGTTGTCATTGACCGGGTTGCAGGTCGACTGCACGACAAAGACGTCGGCGCCGCGCACCGTTTCGTTGATGGAAACGGAGATTTCACCGTCAGAGAACTTGGTGACGACGGCCTTACCCAGCTCAAGGCCCAGAGACGAGGCAATTTGAAGCGCCAGGGCAGGGTTGGAATTGCCTGCAAAAATCTTAATGCTTGTACCATGCGGAATCATGCTTTGTTACCCCCAAGATTCTATTCTTTATAAAATATTTCTGACAGGTTTTACAGCTTGCCGCTGTCGCGGCGTTTTTTGGCCCAGCCGGGCTTGACCGTCGCGCGCACGCGGCCAATGCACATCGAGTCCTCCGGGACCTCTTCGGTCACGGTGGTGCCGGCGGCCAGATAGGCGCCGCGGCCCACCTTGACGGGCGAAACAAGGTTGACGTTGCAGCCGATAAAGCTGTCGTCCCCCACCGTGGTGTGGTATTTGTTCTTGCCGTCGTAGTTGACGGTGACCACGCCGCAGCCGACGTTGACGCGCTCGCCCAGCGTGACGTCGCCGAGATAGGTCAGGTGCGCCACCTTGGTGCCGTCGCCGACGCGGGCCTTTTTCAGCTCGACAAAATCGCCGATGCGGGCCTTTTTCCCGACGGAGGAGCCGGGGCGGATGTAGGCAAAGGGGCCGACGGTGGTCTCGTCGCCGACCGAGCTTTCGTAAATCTGCGAGGAATTGACCGAAACGCGGCTGCCGATTTCGGCGTCCTGCAAAAAGGCGTTGGGGCCGATGCGGCAGCCCTCGCCCACCTGCGTGCGGCCGTTGAGGAAACAGCCGGGCAAAATAACGCTTCCCTCGCCGATGCGGGCCAGCGGGGAGATGTAGGTGGTATTGGGGTCCGTCAGCATGACGCCCTGCTCCATCCAGAAGTAATTGATGCGCGCGCGCAGCGCTTCCTGCGCGAAATAGGCGCTGACCGTGTCGGCAACGACGTGCCTTTCGGCGGGCGGAACATCGTGGGCGACGGCGTTTAGGTCCTCGCACAGCCGAAGGGCGGAAAGGCCGGTAAAATCGCCGAAGTCATAGGCCTCGAGCGATTCGCGCGGCAAAAGCACCGCCAAAACCTCGTCCCCGTCGCGCAGCACGGCAGAGCCGGTCTGCGATTCGGCCAGCTGCGCCAGCGCGTTGAAGGTCTGCGGCGACAGTGCCGGGGCCGGCTGCAGCAGCAGCAGAACCGACGGTGCGCTCGAGGCGAGCAAATAAGCGTCGACCAGCGAGGCCAAATCGTCGGCGGCCAGGCACGAGGCAAAGTCGCTTTTCCCCGCGCACAGCCCGCGGCTGAACACCCGCTGGGGCGAAAAGGCGGCGGCCGCCGAGGCCAGATGATCGAAAACCGTGCAGGACAAAAGCTCAATGTTGAAAGCGGCGTCCTGCGGTGGAACCAAAATCAGTGAATCGATGAGCTCCATCTGCTCCCATCCTTTAAAAATCATTCTGTACCGGCGCAGGGACACAGCGGTACAGAATGAGTATAGCACATAGAGGGGAAAAAACCAAGGCCTTTTGCCGGAAAAAGCCGGGCAAATGGAAACAAATTGTATGCTTTGCGTCGGCGCGGTTTTGTGGTATAATGTCTATCACACGGCAAAGCCGAAGGCAGAGAAGGGGGGCGGACGCCATTCGCCGCATTGAAGTACATAGGGAAGGCCGCGAGGCGATGGGCCTGCTGACGCAGGCCGCCGACGGCGACGCCGCCCTGCTGTACGCCTGCGCGCGGGCCGCGGGCGGAAGCGTCGCGCTGAAAGAGGCGGCCGAAACGCTGCGGATGAGCGAGGAACGGGCGCAGAAGGCGGCAAGCCTGCTCGTTTTGTACGGGCTGGGGCGCGACGGCGCGCAGCCCCCGCCGCGCGCCGAGGTGGCGGTGCCGCCGGGAGAGCTTTTGAAAACCCAGCGCGAGGACGCCGCTTTTCGCGGGCTGGTCAGCCACGCCGAGTGCATGTTCGGCCGTATGCTGCGCCAGCGCGAGCTGGAAACCCTGCACAGCGTCTACACCGAGCTGAACCTGCCGGCCGACGTTTTGATGCTGCTCGTCAACTACTGCAAAATGCGCGACAACCTGAGCGCGCGCGAAATGGAAAAGCAGGCTTACCGCTGGGCCGACGCCGGCCTGACCACCTATGAAGAGGCCGAGCGCTATATGCGCCGTCAGCAGCATTTGCGCGCCGAGGGGGCGCGTGTGCTGCGCATGCTGGGCGTATACGACAGGCGCCCTTCGGAGTCAGAGGGCAAGTATATCGCCCGCTGGCACGACTGGGGCATACAGGACGAGCTGCTTCGGCTGGCATACGACCGCACCGTTCTGCGCTGCGGGAAGCTCGAGTGGCGGTACATGGACAAAATCCTCGAAAGCTGGCACAAGCAGGGCTTTGAGACCGTCCGGCAGGTCGAGACGGGGGACAGGCGGGAAGGAACGCGCCGTCCGGCCGCGCCGGGGCAGGAGAGCGTCGTGCAGGCCGTGACCCGCGCCTTTGAGCAAAAGCGCAAGGCGCGCGAAAAACGGCTGGAAGAGCGGCTTTCCAACCTGATGAACAGCGATCCGCGCTTTGCGGAAAACGAAAAGGAGCTGCGGCTGTGCGCGTCCCGGGCGGCGCGGGCCGCCTTGGGCGACGAGGCGCAGCGCAGCCGGCTGGAGCAGCGCAGGGCGGCGCTTTTGCAGGCGCGTCAGGAGATTCTGCGGCAAAACGGCCTGCCCGGCGACTGGCTGGACGACAAGCCCGACTGCCCCAAATGCGGGGACAGGGGCTACATCGGCAGCAGCATGTGCCAGTGCTTTGAACAGGCCTGTCAGCAGGAGCGGCAGCGCCGCGAGGACACGCCCAATGCCCTTTCATAAAAAGTGCAGAACGCGCACCGCAAAAGCTGCGGTGCGCGTTTTTTCCGTTTACAGCCAGAACCGGCAGACGGCCAGCGCAAAGGTGAGAAGGAGAAAGGCCGGCACGCCGGGAACGGAAAAGAGCAGCGAGCGTTTCTGCTCATCGCTGAGCGGCAGCGCCCCGGCGGAAAGCTGTATGCTGCCCTTGCCGCGGGTAAACAGAACAAGGCTCCCCGCCATCAGGCACAGGACGCCCAGCGTCGCAAGGCCGGCGACGGTCTCGCTGCCCGTTGTCAGCAGCCCGGGCAGCAAAAGGGCGCCGATTAAGTTGAAGCAGGCGTGCAGCAGAATGCCGATGTGCAGCCGGCCGGTGATGATGACGGCGTAGGCCAGAATGGCGCCGACCGCGTAGGTGTAAAAAAACTGATCGATGTTGCAGTGAAAAAAGGCAAAGGCAAGCGCCGAGCAGTTGATGGCAAACTCCTGCCCGTAGGGCAGCAGGCGGGACAGCAATATGCGGCGGAACATCAGCTCTTCAAAAAGCGGGGCCAGCACAACGCTGAAGAGAAATATCGCGGCGGGGGAAGAGACGGCCAAAATGCTGTCCAGCGGGTTGGCGTAGCTGCGGCCGAGCAGCTTTTCCAGAAAGGAAATGACGGCGCTGCCGGCAAACTGCCCGAAATAGCCCATGCCGAGGCACAGCACCAGAAGCTTGAGAAGCCGGACGGTGTCGGGGTGTTCGGCCGGAACGGGCGGCAGCTCGGCGGGCACCTTGCGCACAATCAGGGCGAAAACGGGCAGGCCGACGCCGTACAGCGCCAGCGCCGAGAGGAGAAAAGCGCCGGTGCCGCTTTGCGCAAGGCCGGGCGCCAGCAGGAAAAGCAGCCACGCCAGAGGCACGGCGCTCAGCTGCGTGCACAAAATCAGAAAGAAGAGCCCCCAGCCGCAGCGGTTGAGCGGCTGCTTCAGCTTGGGCGTGGGGGGAAAGGCCTGCTTTGCGTAAAAAGCATCGGGGGTGACGCAAAACAGCAGGCTGTCGTAGCGCTGGCCGCTGACCGTGCGGTCCTGCCGGCCGCGCCGCGCCAGCGAAAAGCCGCACTTCGCGGCGACGCGGATCATGGGGTAATTGCCCGACCAGGTTTCGGTGTAAACGCAGGAAAAACCGGCGGAAAACAGATAATGGATAAAGGCCGCAAAGGCTCTTTCGCCCCGGCCCTCGCCGCGAAAGCGCGGCTCGGCGATGTCGATGCCGATGGCAATGCGGTCCGGATCGCCGTCGACGAGATAGGAGTTCATCCAGCCGATATGCTGGCCGCTGGTCAAGGCGATTTCAAAGCGGGTGCGCACGGCGGGGGGAGGCGTTGCAGCCAGCCGGCGGATTTGGTGCTCCAGAGCCGGCAGAGGGACGTTGGGGTCCTGCTGCCAGGGGGCGTCCCAGTTCATCCACTCGGTGTCCACCGTGCGCCAGCGCAGATGATCGGCGATATCAGACGGCTGCATATCGCGAATGACAATGTCGCCGCGCGTGATTTCCAAAGTGCTTCCTCCCCTCATCGCGGGGAAAGCCCCGCTTGATGCTGAAAACAACGCCGTGTGGCAGGCCGGGAACAGAAATGCTGCTTGAAGCCATTGTACCTGAAAATATAGGAAAAATCAACAGAAACCCGAGGGGGAGCGCCGCGCATTTGTGCGCTATCCGTGCAAAACCGCCGGCCCGCAAAGGGAAAGGTACACCGCGGCACACCGGGGCACAGCTGAAAAAGGTGTCCCCATATTGCAGCACACCGGGACGCAGCCGAAATAAATAACTCCCCGGCTTTCGCAGGGTGGTCGTAAAACAGTTAACGGAGCGTATCGATACAGATACGCTCCATTTCTCATGTCAACATACTACGAAACAGGGTGCAGCCCCTTGGCTCTCCCTTTGGGAGAGCTGTCACCGCAGGTGACTGAGAGGGCGGCCC
>CAKUPI010000140.1 GCA_934675045.1 uncultured Eubacteriales bacterium | reverse complement strand
CCGTATTCCAGAGAACAGCCGCCCAAAAGCAGTGTGAGCAAAAGCAGCAGGGCCGCTTTTGCTTTTTGCATCCTGCGGGGCGTTTCCATAATTGCTATTGTACCACAGACAGCGGATTTTTGAAACGGGTAATTTGCGCAAGTTCGGGAGTTTTCCCGCCCGGCTTCCTACAAAACAAACCGGCACCGGCCGCGGACGTCCATTTCGTCAAAATAGCGCTCCTCCAGCGGAATCCAGCGCTGTGCAAAAACGCGCAGGCCCTCGGGGCCGTTGCGCGCCGCAATGCGCCGCATCTGCTCGTCCGGATCGACGTCCAAAAAGGCGCTCAGCGTATACAGCGGCTCCAAATCGGGGCGCATGCAGTAACTGCCCTCGACAAGGGTCAGGCGGCTTTTTTCAAAGCGGCGCTCGCCGTCAAAATCGCCCTTGGCGCAGTTAAAGACACGGTGCGAAAAGCCCGCTCCCGTGCGCACGCCCTCCCCCGCCTCTGCCAGAAAGCGCTCAAAATGCACGTTTCCGCCCGGCTGCTTTAGCCGCTGCGGCGTGCGAAGCGCCGGCGGCAGGAAAAAGTCGTCCATGTGCACGACGCGCGCAAACGGGTAGATCTCCGCAAGCCGGGCGGCCAGCGTCGTTTTCCCCGCCGCGCACCGGCCGTCAAGGGCCAGCGAGACGGCGCTTTGGGTCTCAAGCTGCCTGTCGACGGCGGCCAGAAGGGGCAAAAGAGGGATATACCGCGTCTCTATCACGCGGTAGGCCGGCCGGTAGGCCGCGCGGTACGCCTCGCTGTGGCTGACCATCGGGCACCCCGCGGCGCGGTATTCCGTCAGATATTCTTCCAGCTCCGCGCTGCCGAAGGGCATTTCCCCCGCCCGGGTCAGCGCTTCCAGCTCTGTCAGGCGCAGCGCGCCCCCGCGCGCTTCCCGCGCCGAACGCACAAAGAGGGCGCCCACCGTTTCCGGCGAGAGCCCCTCGCGCTTTGCCGCCCGCAGATGAAGGCGGCCGAAGCCGCCCCCGATCTCCTCGGCCAGCGGCCCGTCATCCGGCGAAAGCGGCGCCATTTCCTGCCGCAGACGCCGCAGCGCCTGCGGCGGGTCGGCGATGAGGTGCCCGCCCCCGCAGGCGCTCTGGTAAAGCAGCTTGACCGCGTCGCACGGCCGCATGGACGGGTAACGGGCGGCGTGGTGCAGCAGAATGTCCCGCTGCTCACTCATTGGACATCAGTCCGGCCTTTTGCAGGGCAAAGACGACCAGCGGAATGAGCACAATGTGGCAGACGATGCCGGGCACGGCCTTGATAAAGGCGCCCGCCATGAACATCTTCCAGGTAAAGGCCCCGCCCGCAACGCCCATAATAACCTTCTGGGCAGCGCCCCAGACGACGCGGCCGATCAGCATGGAGGCGACGAGCGAAAGGTACACGTTGGCCGGCTTTTTGGGCAGCAGCTTGTAAAAAAGCCCCGTCATGGCGCCGTATGTCGCCAGCTCAAAGGCCATGGCCAGCGCGCCCGGCATGGGCGGCATGTGAAACAGCAGGTGCCGCAAAAGGGGCGCTACAAACCCGACGACAAGGCCGTAGGGCCAGCCGCACAGAAATCCGCACAGCAAAACGGGGATGTGCATGGGGGACAGAGCGCTTCCGATTTGCGGAATTTGCCCCGTCAAAAAGGGAAGAACCAGGCACAGGGCCAGACAGAGTCCGGCGGAAACCATCTTTTTGACGGCGTTGTCTCCGGAAGCGGGCCGCATTTTGGGATTGGACATGAAAAAACCCCTCTCTATTTTTCATTTAAAAAAAGCCACGAAAGCATACACTTTAGCCAAAGTGAATACCTTCGTGGCATTTCTTTTCGAAACATCGGAAAACGGTGAAACGCAGAGGAACCTTCATGGCTCCGAATAGGGCTGCGTCAGTTCAGATACTTTTTGATGACGTCGGTGGCGTTTTCAATGTCGTCGCTGATGGTCAGGGTGAACTTCACGCCGGTTTCCTCGGCAAATTTGTCCAGCCGGTCCAGGAAAGCGTCGGCCTTGGAGTCGTCGTCAGCGCCGGTAATTTTGTACAGGTTATCGATAAAGATGTGGGTGATGTCGTAGTTGCCGGAATACAGGCCGCAGATAAAGGCAAAAATCGTCTCATAGCTCAGCTCCACGGGATATTCCGAAATATCAATCAGCTTCGCGCTGTATTTAATGTTGAATCTGAGATTTTGGCCCTTTTCGATACAAACAACGTTGCCTGCCTCTTCGTGAACGGCAACATTGACGAGTTCGATAACCTGTTTGGTTTTTCCCGAGCCTCGTTTGCCCATGATAACTTTGACCATAGGAATCTCCTCCCTCGTGTAATTTACTCTATGATAACATAGGTAACCGACTGAGGGCAATGTTTTTTTTGTAAACTCGCGAAAAAGTTTATATTACGCCGCCCGTCAGCCCGTCTCCCCCGCGCCGCACATGCAGGCAAACCGCATCATCCGGCGGAAAATCCCCCACACGCCGAGAAAGGGCACATCTCCGGCGGCGACAATGGGAACCTGCCGCAGCACCTCGCCGCCGGCCGTCACCGTCATGCTGCCCACCCGCTGCCCCGCCGTCACCGGCGCGCGCAGCGTCTCCTCCATGACGACGCTCTTTTCCACCTGTCCCAGCCGGCTCTTTTCCAGGACGATGGGGCGCGCCTCGCCCAGCTCGACGGGCACCTCGCTGAAAGCACCCAGCGTGACCGGAATGGGCATGAGCGGCCGGTCGGGCGACGGAGTGACGCTGGCGTAGGCGGCGAAGCCGTAATTGAGCATCGCGGTGACGTCGGCGCTGCGCGCAGCCGGGCTTTCCTCCTTCATCACAACGGCGATGAGGTCCAGCCCGCCGCGGCTGGCCGTTGCCGACAGGCAGAAGCCGGCGGCGCCGGTCGAGCCGGTTTTCAGGCCGGTCAGGCCGTCGTAGCTGCGCACCAGCTTGTTGGTGTTGGTCAGCGTAAAGGCCCCGCCGCGGATGGTGTCCTGCCAGATGGTTGTGTAGTCAAAAATCTTCGGGTGCCTGATAAGCTCCGCCGACATCAGCGCAATGTCGTAGGCCGTCGTGACGTGTCCCTCGGCGTCCAGACCGCAGCAGTTGACAAATCGGGTGTTCTTCATCCCCAGCTCCCCGGCACGGGCGTTCATCCGCCCGACAAAGGCCTCCTCGCTGCCGGCCAGGTGCTCGGCCATGGCAACGGCGCAGTCGTTGGCCGAGGCAACCGTAATGCACTTGATCATTTCATCGACGGTGAACTTCTCCCCCTCCGCCAGCCAAATCTGGCTGCCGCCCATCGAGCACGCGTGCGCCGAGGCCGTGACGACGTCGCCGAGGGCGGCGGTGCCCTCATCCAGCGCCTCCAGAATGAGCAGCAGCGTCATGACCTTGGTGACGCTGGCCGGCGCGAGGGGCTGATGGGCGTTTTTTTCAAAAAGGACCTGCCCCGACGGGTGCATCAGAACGGCGGAAGGCGCGCTGATGCCGCTCAGCGCGGGCGTCTGCGCGGCGGCGCAGGGGGTGCAGACAAGCAGGGCGCACGCGAGCAGCATGCACAGGGGCCGCTTCATACAAAAACCTCCTTTTGCAAACAGAACCGGAGCCTCGGTCTACTGTATGTGCACCCTTCCGGCAATATGCCGGCGGCTTTTTCCGCCTTTGGGGACGCTGACAAGAAAAAGGCTGCGCAGCCGTTCAAAAGTATGGTATAATAGCA
This sequence comes from uncultured Eubacteriales bacterium, assembly GCA_934675045.1. Lineage (GTDB taxonomy): Bacteria > Bacillota > Clostridia > Oscillospirales > Butyricicoccaceae > Ventrousia. The sequence continues at coordinate 1,382 of CAKUPI010000140.1, read as the reverse complement.
TCAATTCTTCCCATTCGGTGGTGCTGTTATGAAAGTGGCCTTTTACACACTCGGCTGCAAAACCAATCAGTTTGAAACCCAGGCGCTCGAGCAGATGTTTGCCGCGCGCGGACACGACGTCGTCGATTTCCGGGACTTTGCCGACGTCTATGTTGTCAACACCTGTACCGTGACGGCGCTGGGCGATAAAAAATCGCGCGCCGCGGCCCGTCAGGCCAAAAAGCGCAACCCGGCCTCCACCCTCATCGTGTGCGGCTGCTACGCGCAGGTCAGCCCCGACGAGGTGCGCGAGCTGTGCGGCGCCGACATTGTCCTCGGCTCGTCGGGCAAGGGCCGGATTGTCGAGCTGGCCGAGCAGGCGCAGGCCGGCCCGGCGCCCGTCCCCGCCATTCCGCCCGCGCTGACCCCCAAGCCCTTTGAATGCCTGCCGGCCGGCGGGCTTTTGGGCCGTACCCGCGCCCTTTTGAAGGTGCAGGACGGCTGCCAGAACTTCTGCACCTACTGCCTCATCCCCTTTGCGCGCGGGCCGTCGCGCTCCATGCCCCTTGACCGGGCGGTGAGCGAGTGCGCCCGGCTGGAGCGGGAGGGCTACCGCGAGGTGGTCGTCACCGGCATCGAGATCAGCTCCTACGGCCTTGATCTTCCGCAGCCCTCCTCGCTGTCGGAGCTTGCCCCCGCGCTGTGCGCCGCCGCGCCAAAGGCCCGCATCCGCCTCGGCTCGCTCGAGCCGCGCACCGTTACCGAGGCGTTTGCCGCCGCCCTGCGCGCCCATGCCAACTTCTGCCCGCATTTTCACCTTTCGCTGCAAAGCGGCTGTGACAAAACGCTGCGCGCCATGGGCCGCCGCTACGACACCGAGCGCTTTTTGCTCTCGTGCGACATTCTGCGCCGCCATTTCCCCGGCTGCGCCATTACCACCGACCTCATCACCGGCTTCCCCGGCGAAACGGAGGAGGATTTTCAGCAAACCCTCGATTTTCTGCGGCGCGCCGCCTTTGCGCAGGTGCACGTTTTCCCCTATTCCCGCCGCAAGGGGACGCGCGCGTGGTCCATGCCGCAGCAGGTGCCGCGCGCCGAGCGCGAAGCCCGTGCCCACCGCGCCGCCGCCGTCTGCGCCGAAACGCGGATGCGGTACCTGCAAAGCCGCGTGGGACAGCGGGCACAGGTTCTCTTCGAGCAGCCGGAGGACGGCCTGTTCTTCGGCCACGACATGCAGTACTGCCCCGTCCGCGTGCGCGGCGAGGGGCTTTCCGGTCAGGTGCGCGAGGTTTTGATCACCTCGGCCGGCCCGGACGGCCTGCTTGGCGAGCTGTGCTGAGCAAAAGCGCCGCCGTTTTCTCCCTTTCCGCCAAATAGCTCTGCACCGCAAAGCGCCGGTGCAG
>CAKUPI010000139.1 GCA_934675045.1 uncultured Eubacteriales bacterium | reverse complement strand
GGAAAGGGCGATGAGAAAGGCGGTGAAGTACCCGAGGGTTGTGGCGATGGCGGCGCCCATGACGCCCAGACGGGGAAAGCCGAACTTGCCGCCGATGAGCAGGTAGTTGAAAACAATGTTGACCAGGTTGGCGCATACGTTGGTGTGCATGGCGATGCGGGTGTTGCCGCAGCCCTTTTGCGCGGCGTTGATGGTCAGCGAAATGATGTTGAAGAAAATGCCGCCGATGATGATGCGGAAGTAGGTGACGGCCCCCTCGAGCGCGTCGGGCTGCGCGCCGGCAAAGAGAAGCAGCGGCCTGGCAAAGTAAACGGCAACGGCCGAAAGCACAATGGACAAAACCGAGGCGACAAGCAGCGCCTGCCGCAGCGTGTGGTTGGCGCTTTGGCGGTTGCCCTCGCCCCGGCGGCGCGAAACGACGGCCGTGACGCCGATGTTCAGCGACATAAATAAAGCCAGCACAATGAGTCGGGGCTGGCTGGTCAATCCGACCGAAGCGATAGCCTCGTGGCCCAATGTGCCGACCATGACGGTGTCTACCATAGAGACAAGGCTGACCAGAAAAGCCTCCAGCATGGAAGGCCAGGCCACCTTGACGAGGTTGCTCACCGTTTCAGAGGCGGGCAGAAGGTTGTCTGATGATTGATTGGAGCTGCGCAAAAGAGAAGCGGGGTCAAATAATCGCTCGAAAATTGCCAGCGTAACGATTCCTCCCTTCAAAAATCACATGCCGTTTTTTGATAGTTTGTATTGTACCATAAAAAAAGGCTCTTTACAAACCTTTTACAAATCCCCTCTTTTTTGTTATACTGTCAGCAGTTAAAATAAACGGGGGACGGGCCGCGGCAGGCCCGCCGGACAAAGGAGCAGAAGCATGGATTATCTGAAGCTGGTGATTGAAACGACGGGCGCCGCCGCCGAGGTGCTGGCCGCCGCCCTTTCCCATATCAGCCCGTACTGCGAAATCGACGACCCCGGCGACGTGGAGGAGCTGCGATCGGCCCCCTCTCCGCGCTGGGATTATTTGGGCGAGGAGCTTTTTGAAAACGAGGACCGCACCCCCACGCTGACCTTTTATTTCGATCAGGACGAGCAGGGCAGCCTGCTGCTGGGCGAGACCGAGGCCGCCGTGCGCCAGCTGAAAAGCGGCGACGAAGCCGGGTTTTACGGCAGCCTGTGCACGCGGGTCGAAAGGGTGCGCAGCGAGGACTGGGAAAACAACTGGAAGCAGTATTACAAGCCCTTTGCCGTCGGGCAGCGCCTTCTGGTGCGCCCCTCGTGGGAAGAGGTGCCCGACGCGCAGGGCCGGAAGGTGCTGACCATCGACCCGGCGTCCAGCTTCGGAACAGGCAGCCACGCCACCACCCGGCTGTGCATGGAGGCGCTCGACGGCATGGAGCTGGACGGCGCGCGCGTGCTCGACATGGGGTGCGGAAGCGGCATTCTGGCGGCGGCCGCCGTGCTGCTGGGCGCGCGGTACGCTCTTTTGTGCGACATCGAGGAAACGGCGGTCAAAACGGCGGCCGAAACGGTGCGGCGGGCCGGGCAGGACGCGCGCGGCGGCGATGTGATCTGCGACGCCCGCTGCGGCAACTGGCTGGAGGACGAGGCGCTGGCCGCCTTCATACGGGAAAAGGGGCCTTTTGACGTGGTGTGCGCCAACATCGTCGCCGACGTGCTGCTGGCCATGCGCGGCGGGCTGACCGCCCTTTTGCGCAAGGGGGGCGTCATTTTGCTGTCCGGCATCATCGAAAGCCGGCGCGACGAGGTCTTTGACGCCTACGTGCGGGCCGGCATGACCCCCGTGCGCGAGGAGCACCGCGACGGCTGGGTCATGATTTGTTTGAAAAAATGAAACAAAAGGGCCTTTGCCTGCGTCTAATAAAGCGTGGACAAGAGGGCCGGGCTTTGGTATACTGGTAAGACAGGCATGTGAGAGATGGAGAAATTGCTGTGAGATTTTTTGCTTCAGCCGAACAGCGTTCGGGTGATGAGCTGGTTTTGTCCGAGACCGACGCGGTGCATGTTTCCCGCGTGCTGCGCATGAAAAAAGGGGCCGAGATCATCGTGTGCGACGACGCGGGCAGCGAGCATGTCTGCGTGCTGGAAGAGGTCGGCAAGGACCGCGTCGCGGCGCGCATTGTGTCGAGCCGTCCGTACAGCACCGAGCCGAGCGTCGGGGTCACGGTGTTTGCCGCTCTGTCCAAGGGGGAGCGGTTTGATTATTTGATTCAGAAGTGCGTGGAGGTCGGGGCGGACGCCATTGTCCCCTTTGTCTCCGAGCGCTGCGTGGCGCGTCCGGACGCGCGCGATTACGAGCGGAAGCACGCGCGCTTTGCCCGCATCGCGCTGGAGGCCTCCAAGCAGGCGCTGCGCTCAAAGCCGGTTCCGGTGTCCGAAATCGTCAGCTTTGAGCAGGCGCTGCGCATGGCCTCGGGCTGCCCGGTGTCCCTGCTGCTGTACGAGCGGGAAAACCGCCGCAGCCTCAGCGACATCCTGCGCCGGAGCGAGGGCTGCGCCCGCTACGCCGTCATGACGGGGCCCGAGGGCGGCTTCAGCGAGGACGAGGCCCGGCTGGCCCTGCAAAGCGGGCTGGAATCGGTGTCCATCGGTCCGCGCATTCTGCGCTGTGAAACGGCGCCGGTGGCGGCGGTATGCGCCATTATGTATCATACCGGCAACTACGATATCGGAGTGTGACTGTTTTGAAAGAGAAGCGAGTGGAAAAAGCACAGGATACCATCACAAACCGCGTTTTGATATTTTTCGGCTGCACGGCGGTCTTTTTATGGGCCATTTCCTACCTCAGCAGCGCCTTTGACTATCAGGTCAGCTACTACGCCGCCCGCATCGCCGCGGTCGTGCTGATTTTTGTCGGCGCGGCCGGCGTCGTCGCCGGCTTTGTCTGGCAGGGCGCCCGCGTCCGCAGCGGCAAGGCGCAGAACGCCGCCTTCAGCGGCTATACGATAGCGTGGTTTTCGCTGGTGCTGGCGCTGTCGAGCGCCATGATGCGCTTTTACAGCTATACGCTGGCCATGCGCCTGCTGTACGTACTCATGCCGGTCGCGGCCATTTTGTATCTTGTGTACTACACCTATCCGCGCGCCTTCTTTACCGTCTGCACCACCCATGTCTCGCTGGCCTTTCTGATGTGGACGCTGGCCAAGGCGTCGGGCGTGAGCGGCAGCGCGCGCATCCGCTGTATTGCCTTTGCGCTGGCGGCCCTGCTCTGCCTTGTCATGCTGTGCCTGGTCTGGGCCACCCGCAAAACGGGCGGCGCCATCCGGCTGGGCAGGCGCTCGGTCGCCGTATTCGGCAAAAAGACCGGCACCCGCTATCTCGCCGGCCTGTATACGGCAACGCTCATCCTCTTTGCCGCCGCCCTGTTTTTGGGCGCGCCCTTTGCCTTTTACGCGCTGTACGCGCTGGCCGGCTTTATTTTCGTAGCCGCCGTTTACTACACGGTTCGTATGCTGTAACCGCGCCGCCATGCACGCGGCGCCCGCTGTGGAGGGGGTTTTTGAATGAAAATGCTCAACCGCATCACCGCGCTGCTTTTGACCCTCTGTCTGCTCCTGCCTTCCCCCATGCTCGCCGCGCAGGAGAAAAAGCTGGACGAGCTGGGAGCGGCCCGCCTGCTGGACGCCGCGCTGCGCCGGGGAGAGACGGGCATCACCGCAGAGGTGAGCGCCTCGTTTGACTTTGAGCTGTGTCTGGAATACACGCGCATGCTTTACCCCGACTATTACGGCCTTACGTGGAGCTGGACGTCGCCCGGGCATTCGGTGTCGCTGCGCGCCGACATGGCCGAGCCGGAAAAGCATAAGCTGGCGCAAAAAGAGGCCCGGCGCATCGTCGCTCCGCTGCTGGAGAAGGGCCTGCGCGAGGAAGAGCTGCTGCGGGCCTTTCACGACATTGTCATCGAGCGCTGCGAATACGACTACGACACCTACCGCAACCTCGCCATCGCGGGGCCGGAGCCCTTTTCCGCTTACGGTGCCCTGCTGGGCGGCAAGGCGGTGTGCGACGGTTACAGCGCGGCCTTTGCCATGCTGTGCGCCGCGGCCGACATCCCCTGCATTTACGTGGGCAGCAGCGAGCTTAATCACTCGTGGAACGCCGTTTTTACCAGCGGCGGGATTCGCTTTGTCGACGTCACCTATGACGATCAGAAGAGCGCGGCGGGAAAGCCGTGCGACGACTGGTTTCTGAAAACGCGCGGCGAGCTGCTCGCCATGCGGCCGGACTGGAAACCCGCCCGGTGCGACGCGCTGACGGCCGTCATCTGGCCGGAGCATTACGGCGCGGCCCGCATTTTGTACCGGCTGGGGCTGTTCAGGGGAAGCGACAAGGGCTTTGAGCTGGAGCGCCGGCCGCGCCGCGACGAGGCGGCCGTCATGCTGACGCGCTTTCTCGGGCTGGAAAGTCAGGCCTTTGACCTGCACGGTGCAGACGCTCCCTTTGACGACGTTAGCGCCTTTTACCGCCCTTATATCGCTCTGCTGTATCAAAAGGGGCTGGTGGCCGGCACAAGCGCCTCCAAACGGACTTATTCCCCGGCCGAGCCGGTCACGGCGCAGCAGTACATGACCTTCATGCTGCGGGGACTGGGTTACAGCGACCGGGAGGGCGATTTTGCGTGGAGCGCCGCACTGGAAAAGGCGGTGGCTCTGGGCATTCTGACGCCCGAGGAGGCGGCCGGGGTCAGGGGCAGGACCTTTGACCGCGGCGTGATGGCTTATCTCAGCCTCAAAACCCTTTCGGCGCGGACCGCGGCCGGACAGCCGCTTTATCAGGTGCTGGCCGACAAGGGCGTGATCAACCTTTTGCTGGCCAGAGAGCTTCTTTAAAAAAATGTTGAAATAATGCTTGACAAACAAATTGCTGATCGCGTATAATATTACTTGTTCGCCGGTCAAAAGAGCGCTTGGGCGAGCATATGGCGGCATAGCTCAGTTGGCTAGAGCATCCGGTTCATACCCGGCAGGTCGTTGGTTCAAATCCAACTGCCGCTACCATTTCAGGCCCGTTGGTCAAGAGGTTAAGACACCGCCCTTTCACGGCGGAATCATGGGTTCGATTCCCGTACGGGTCACCAAAAATCGGAGGCATAGCTCAGCTGGTCAGAGCGCTCGCCTCACACGCGAGAGGTCACGGGTTCGAGCCCCGTTGTCTCCACCAATGACAGGGCACCTGCAATAG
>CAKUPI010000138.1 GCA_934675045.1 uncultured Eubacteriales bacterium | reverse complement strand
GCTACCGCCTGGCCATCCGCCGCGCCGAATGTGAAAACCTGCGCCACGGCGCCTTCCATTTTGTCGTGCCGGGCGACACCCTGCGCGAAATCTCGCGCATTCTGCCCGAGGACGACGACTTCACCACCATCTGCCCCGAGCGCAAGCACGCCCTTTTCCAGTTCAGCGGCACCCTTGTGACCACCCGCCTTCTGGAGGGCGAGTTTTTAAACTACCGCAGCGCCGTGCCGGCCGATCAGCCCATCAGACTGGAAATTGACGTCCGTTCCTTCATCGAATCGGTCGAGCGCGTTTCGCTCATCATCTCCGAGCGGCTCAAAAACCCCGTCCGCTGCCTTTTCGACGGCAACAGCCTCAAGCTGTCCTGCATCACGGCCCTCGGCCGCTCGTACGACGAGCTGCCCATTCCCAACTGCCCCGAGCCCATCGAAATCGGCTTCAACAACCGTTATCTGCTCGACGCCCTTAAGGCGGTCAGCGACGAAAAGTGCATTCTCGAGCTGAAAAGCGGCCTTTCGCCCTGCGTATTCCGTCCCATTGAGGGGGACGAGTACACCTACCTCGTCCTGCCCGTCCGCCTGAAAGCCGGTGAATAAATGTTTCACGGGGAACAAAATGTGACCATTTCCACGCCCTTTATCAAGCTGGACAGCCTTTTGAAGCTGTCCGGCCTCTGCATGACGGGGGGCGAGGCCAAAATCCTCATCGCCGAGGAAGCCGTGCTTGTCAACGGCCAAATCTGCCGCCAGCGCGGCCGCAAGCTTGTGCCGGGCGACCGGGTGGAATGTGGGGGACAGCACATTGTGGTGACGCAGGATGCGCCTTGACCGGCTGACGCTCCGCAACTTCCGCAACTACCGGGAGCAGAGCATGGACTTTCAGGACGGCGTCAATATTCTCGTCGGCCAGAACGCGCAGGGAAAGACCAACATTCTCGAGTCGATTTTTCTGCTGACGGGCAGCCGTTCCTGGCGCGCCGGGCGGAAAAGCGAGCTGGTCCGCTTTGGAAGCGAGAGCGCCTGCATCGAGGCAAGTCTTTTTTCGCGCGGGCGCGGCTTTGACGTCAGAATGACCCTGCCGGCCGCCGGCCGCGGCCTCTGCACCGTCAACGGCGTCAAGACCAAAAAGCAGAGCCAGCTTTCCGACGTTCTGCGCTGTGTTTTGTTTGCCCCCGAGGATTTATCCCTCCTGCGGGACGGAGCGGCCGCCAGGCGGCGTTTTCTCGACACGGCGCTGTGTCAGCTGCGCCCCCGCTACGCCGAGCTTTTGGGGGAATACCAGAGGCTCATCGAGCACAAAACGCGCCTGCTGCGGGCCGAGGAGGGGCGCGAGGGCATGCTGGCCGTGCTCCCCGACTTTGACGCGCGCATTGTCGCCGTCGGGGCGGCTGTCATCGGCTACCGCGCGCGCTTTATCGAGTGTCTGGCACCGGTTTGCCAGAGCATTTACCGCGATATTTCGGGCGGGCGCGAGCAGCTTTGCATGCGCTATTCCACCCTTTCGACGATAGAAAACCCCACGGCGCCGCAAAAGGAGCTGGAGCAGGCCTTTTTCCGGCATCTGTACAGCCACCGCGAGGCCGAGCTGCGGCTCGGGCAATGCCTGTCCGGCCCGCACAAGGACGATCTCGTCATGGAAATCGACGGCCGGCCGTGCCGCGCCTTTGCCTCTCAAGGGCAGACCCGATCGGCGGCGCTGGCCATGAAGTTCGCCGAGCGGGAGATTTTCTTCCGCGACAGCGGCGAATACCCCATTTTGCTGCTCGACGACGTTTTGAGCGAGCTGGACGTCAGCCGCCAGACCTATGTCGTCGAGCATACGCCGGGCGGGCAGGCCATCATCACCTGCTGCGAGGACACCGGCCGGTTCAGCACGGGCGGACGCCGCCTGCGCGTGGAAAACGGAAAGGTTTGGTAAATTATGTATCTGCACCTCGGGCGCGACATCGCCGTTGCGTACGACAGCATCATCGGCGTTTTTGACTTTGACACCTCGACACACTCCCACCTGTCGCGGCGGTTTTTCACCCGCGCGCAGCAGAAGGGGCAGGTCGTTGTCGTCACCGACGAGCTGCCGAAGTCGGCCGTTGTCTGCGTCGAGAACGGGCAGCAGGTGGTTTACATCACGCAGGTTTCCAGCCAGACCCTGCTCAGACGCAGCTTAAGCGAGCCTTTGCCCGACAATCTGCTTTAGAGGTAAACGTCCGGTTCCGGACCGTTTTTATAGATTCTGCGGGGAAATCCGCTCCCCCTCATGCTCTCATTTAGGAGGAAAATATGAGCGATATGATTGAAAACCACAAGACAGAGCAGGCCTATGACGAAAACCAGATTCAGGTGCTCGAAGGGCTGGAGGCGGTGCGCAAGCGCCCCGGCATGTACATTGCCACCACGAGCCTGCGCGGCCTTCACCATCTGGTTTACGAAATCGTCGACAACTCGATTGACGAGGCGCTGGCCGGCTACTGCACGCACATCGAGATTTTTATCGAGCCGGGCGACGTCATCCGCGTCGTCGACAACGGGCGCGGCATTCCGACCGGCATTCACCCCAAAATGGGCATTTCCACCCTTGAGGTTGTCTTTACCGTGCTGCACGCCGGCGGCAAGTTCGGCGGCGGCGGCTACAAGGTGTCGGGCGGCCTGCACGGCGTCGGCGCCAGCGTCGTCAACGCTTTGAGCGAATGGCTGACGGTCAAGGTCTGCAACGAGGGCAAGGTCCACGAAATGGCCTTTGCCCGCGGGGCGGTCACCCGGCCCATGGAGATCACCGGGGACAGCGACCGCACCGGCACGGAAATCGCGTTCAAGCCGGACGGGGAAATATTCGACGAGCTGGTGTTTGACTACGAAACGCTGCTGACCCGTCTGCGCGAGGAGGCCTTTTTGAACGCCGGCCTGAAGATTACGCTAACCGACAACCGCGGGGAGGAAATCCGCCAGGACGTCATGTGCTACGAGGGCGGAATCCGGGAGTTTGTGCGCTATCTCAACCGCAACAAGACCCCGCTGCACGACGAGGTCATTTATCTGGCGGGCAAAAAGGAGTCCGACGTCGCCGAGGTGGCCTTGCAGTACAACGACAGCTACAACGAAATGCTGCTCTCCTTTGCCAACAACGTCAACACGACCGAGGGCGGCATGCACGAGACCGGCTTTAAGACGGCGCTGACCCGCGCCATCAACGACTATGCCCGCAAGTATAAGTTCATCAAGGAGGACGACAAAAACCTGACGGGCGACGACGTGCGCGAGGGCATTACGGTCGTCATTTCGGTCAAGCTGGAAGAGCCGCAGTTTGAGGGGCAGACCAAGACCAAGCTGGGCAACGCCTTTATGCGCACGCTGGTCGACAACATGGTGTACGAGCGCCTTTCGGCCTTTTTAGAGGAAAATCCGGCCGTCGCCAAGCAGGTCATGGACAAGGCTTTGACGGCGGCGCGCGCCCGCGAGGCCGCCAAAAAGGCCCGCGAGGCCACCCGGCGCAAAAGCGCGCTGGAAAGCGCCAGCCTGCCCGGCAAGCTGGCCGACTGCCAGGAGCGCGACCCCGAGCTGACGGAAATCTACATCGTCGAGGGCGACAGCGCCGGCGGCAGCGCCAAGAACGGGCGCGACCGGCGGTATCAGGCCATTCTGCCGCTCTGGGGCAAAATGCTCAACGTCGAAAAGGCGCGGCTGGACAAGGTGTTCAGCAACGAAAAGCTCATGCCCATGGTCACGGCCTTCGGCGCCGGCATTGGCGACGAGTTCGACGTCAGCAAGCTGCGCTACGGCAAAATCATTCTGATGGCCGATGCCGATGTCGACGGCAGCCACATCCGTACCCTGCTTCTGACCTTCTTTTTCCGGTTTATGCGCCCTCTCATCGAAAAGGGACACGTTTACATCGCCCAGCCGCCCCTTTACAAGGTGGTGCCCAAGGGAAAGGACAACGAGCCGCGCTACGCCTACACCGACGAGCAGCAGGCGGCGCTTTTGCAGCAGTTCCCCGGCGCCGAGGTGCAGCGGTACAAGGGCCTGGGCGAGATGAACCCGGATCAGCTGTGGGAGACCACCATGGACCCCGAGCGCCGCACCATTCTGCGGGTCGACATGGAGGACGCCGTCGCTGCCGACGAGATTTTCACCATTCTGATGGGCGAAAAGGTCGAGCCGCGCCGGGAGTTTATCGAGAAAAACGCCAAAACGGTGCAGTACCTTGACGTATAAGGGGCGGCCGCTGCCGCAGCCTTCTGCGGGGACTTGATGAAGAGCTGGTGAATATGCAGAAAAAACTGTATCGCGACGACACAAACGGCAAGGTTTTGGGCGTATGCTCGGGAATTGCCGAGTATTTTGGCATCGATCCGACCATCCTTCGCGTCGTGTGGGCCGTTGCCGTCTTTGTGTACGGCATGAGCATCTGGATTTATCTTCTGCTGGCCTTTGTGCTGCCCAAAAAAAGCGACGTCGTGCAGGCCCGGGGGTTTGAGCAAAAGCCCGGCGGGTTTGACACATCCTCCGCGCAGGACGTCGAGGGACGCCCGATCGGCGGGCGGGAGGATGAAACGGGACGCGGCGCCGCGCCGGGCGCGCAGCAGGGGAAGTACAGCGCCCGGTATGACGAAACCGAGGTTTGGAAAGAAAGCCGCAAAAGCTCGGACGGGGAGTGGAAGTAACCGGCGCCGGAAAGGCGCTTTTCCCCAAAGAAGCCCTTTGGCTGGCCTTTTACAGAAACACATCCCTTTGTGACGGGGACCTTCGGCTGCCGCCGCCGTCAAAAACCAAAAGAGTAGGTGAACTTAGTGAGCGATCTCCGCTTTGAAAATCAGACCATTATTCCTGTCGAAATCGGCAAGGAAATGAAAAAGTCCTTTATCAGCTACGCCATGAGCGTCATTGTGGCGCGCGCGCTGCCCGATGTGCGCGACGGCCTCAAGCCGGTACACCGGCGTATTCTCTACGCCATGTACGAGGACAACCTGACCCACGACAGGCCCTACCGCAAGTCGGCGACGACCGTCGGCAACGTGCTGGGCCGCTACCATCCCCACGGCGACGCCTCCGTGTACGACGCCATGGTGCGTATGGCGCAGGATTTTTCGCTGCGCTACCCCATGATCGACGGGCACGGCAACTTCGGATCGATCGACGGCGATCCCCCGGCCGCCTACCGTTACACCGAGGCGCGCATGTCGCGTCTGGCCGCCGAAATGATGACCGACATCGA
>CAKUPI010000137.1 GCA_934675045.1 uncultured Eubacteriales bacterium | reverse complement strand
GCGCCAGCTCTTCGAGATGGGGGCCGGACGGAAAGGGCAGCCCCAACGCGACGCCGGCCCGGTCGATGATCTGCCCCGCGGCCAAATCCTTGGTGCCGCCGATGATTTCAACCGTCATAACGCCGCGCTCCGCGGAGCGGACGAGCAAAAGCTCGGTGGTTCCGCCCGAGAGATGCCATGACAAAAAAGGCCCGCGCAGCCAGCAAAGCCTGTCCGCCGAATACAGGGCCGATGCGATATGCCCCTCCTGATGCGAGAAAAAAGCCGGCTTGACGCCCAAAACGGCGGCTGCGCTGCATGCGGCCGACACACCCGCCAAAAAGCAGGGCATGTACGAGTCTGCCTGCCGACGCGGGCGATCGGACACGCCGACGGCCGCAATGGGGCCGTGCAAACCGCCGCACAGGCGCTCCATCAGCTCCGGCAGCTTGCGGGTATGCTGAAAAAGGGCGTCGCTTTGCCGCAAGCCGAGGCTTCCGGACGGCACGGCCAGCAGCTCCCCGATGTTTTGGAAAGACCCGTCGCTCAGATTCAAAAGCGCGCAGGAGGTGCGATAATTGCTGGTGTCAATGCCCAGCGCACAACCCGTCATTTCTGGACTTCCTTTTTGACAAAGGAGCCGAGAATGCCGTTGATAAAAGAAGCGGCTTCTTCCGAATCGTACTTCTTGGCCAGCTCAAGGGCTTCGTTCACCGATGCGGCCACAGGGATTTGCATGTACAGGGTTTCGTACATGCAAAGACGCAGAATGGCGCGCGTAATGCGCGAAAGCCGGCCCACATTCCAGCCGACGGCGTATTTTTCAATGTAGGTGTCCAGCTCCGGGGCGTGTTCGACAATGCCCCGGACAGCAGATTCGACATAGTCGATCTGCGCGGCAGTCGGGAGCTGCTCGTAAAGCTCATATTCCCCGGCCAGCGAGGCAAAGGACCGATCGGCCAGACGGCTTTTGAGCAGCTCGTCGGCCTCGCTATTCAAAAAATCATAGGAAAAGATCAGGTGCAGGACAATTTCGCGTGCCGAACGTCTGCTCATTTTGGTTCCTCCGTTGTTTTTAACTTCCCAAACATTATACACAAAGTCGCGGAAAAAGAAAAGCCCGCTTTTCCGCAAAACAGGAAAAGGCCGCAAAAGAAAAGCAAGGCAGCGGGGCGCACATACAGAAAGCCCGCCGAAGCAACTCGGCGGGCCCGGTTTCTCTTCAATTGGCGCTGCGCTTGCAGACATTCCGCTTTTACTTTTGAAATGCGACGCCGGCAACAAACACGTTGGAGGCCGCGACCGGCATGCCGACCATCGATTCCACGGCGTTTTTGACATTGAGCTGTACATTCTGCGCCACCTCGGTGACAACGGCACCGGCCTTGATCAGCAGGTGAATGTCGATCGTGCAGGCGCTGCTGTCAAGGGCAATGCGCACCCCTTTGGGAATGCCCTTTTTGACAAAGAAATCGGTCAGCTCCGAAGTCGGAGTGACGGCAGCCAGCGAATGGACACCTTCGGTTTCCAGAGCGGCATTGGCGGCTATGGCGGCTATGACATCGTCAGAAATGCGGATGCTGCCTTTTTCCTCTTCTATAAAATAATAATCTCTGCTGGTTTCACCCATGGTATTCACTCCTTGTGTTGCATTGTCCCTATTGTACCCCATGGATGAACAGTACGCAAGTCTTATTTTGTTACTCCGTTTCGATAATTTTGATCTGTTCGGCCTTTACCCCGGTTTCACTGATGACGATGTCTTTGATGCGGGCAATATCTTCTTCCTGCAGTCCGCCTTCGGGCTTTTGCACGATGGCGTTGACCCCGTTTTCGTTGATAAAAACAACACACTCCTGATAGCCCTTGGCAATGACAAGGTTTTCGATACGCGATTCTTTCATGGCGGACTGCGCCATAACCTGAATGCTGCCGGTGGCGGCCTCTTTGGCCTCGGCGTCCGCGTTTTCGTTTTCCACCGTGACATTGAGAATGTCTACCGCCTCGTCCCGCGCCTTTTGCCGCGAAAGCCGTGCCTGTGCAAAATAATCATCGGTTCCCCCGCCGCCCGTTTCTCCGGAAGGCTCCTGCGCATGGCCCTCCTGCCCATCGGCGTTTGGGTGCACCGCGCCGTCGACGAGCTGCGCCTGCCCCAGGATTTTCCCGTCGCCGGGTCTGCCGGCCGCGCTGACGCCGTCCTCCGTTTTGTTGTAGCTCCAGTTGAGATACACCGCGACGCAGAGCATGAGCGCAATGACCGAGTATATCGCCCCTTTTTTCTTCATGATCGCCTTGCCTCCTATTGTTTCATTTTTACTATTGATATGCAATCGGACGAAATGCCCGTCAAGGCGCGCACGGCTTCGGTCAGCGCCAGCCGGACGGCCGCGCTGTCTGCCCCGTCGCAGACAATGACGGCGCCCTGATACTGCGGTCCGTCGGTGCGCACCATGACCGGCGTTTGAGCGCTTCCCTCTGAAAAAACCATGTTCTGCTGTTTTTCAGCCGATCTTTCCGTGCTATCACTCCCCATTCTGCTGCTTTCGTTGGTTTTCAGGTCATAAGCGTATACCGAGCGGCAGCTGCTTTTGACCGTCAGCATGACGCGCAGCCGCCCGACGCCTTCCATGTCCTCAAGGGTCTTTTCCAGCGATCGTGCAAGGGTTTCCGTTTCGGGAAGGCACAAAGCCGGCGCCGCCTGCGCTTTTGGCCCGGCGCCGTCTGTCCGGCCGGCCGGCCATGCGGCCAGAACGAGCCCCGCCAGACAGACGAGCAGGACGTACTTATACTTATTGAAGTTTTTTCGGATATATTCCGGCCATTGCCCTGATTTCAGAATCACTCCTCCACCTCCTCTGCAACACATTCGATTCCGACGCCGCAGAGCAGAGCCGCCGAATGCATCACCTGATTTTTGACATCCTGCGCCGGCTCGCCGGTAAACCGCAGCAGGACCTGACGCACCCCGTACTCTCCCTGCGCGGACACCGCAGACAGGACAGTGACCCGGCAGGCGGCGCCGCTCGCCTCGGCCTGCATGGCAATTTGCCTTTGCAAGGCCTGATCTGCGTGTGCTTTCTGTGCTTCGCATGACTCTTTCAAAGCGCCGTTTACCGCCGATTCCAGCGCGGCTTCCGACGGAAAGGCGCGCAGCTCTGACAAGTTAAGTTGCTTTACTGGCGTTAAAATCAGTACGATGAGCAGCGCGGCACAGGCTATGCGGGCAATTTCACGTTGCGCGCCTTCACCGGCCATCATCATGACCAGCGAGCACAGCACGCCGCCGGCAAAAAAGCGCAGCAGCACGGAAGAAAACCACGGACTCATACCCGAATCACCACCGTACTCACGATTAATGCGATAAACTGCACGGCGCAGCAGGTTCCCAAAAGCCCGAGGGCAATTCCGTAGCCCTCGGCGATGCCGTCGATCATTTTAGCGGTATTGCCCGACGCCAGCGAAGCGGAGACCACACCCAGAACCTTAAAAATCAGATATCGCGCAAGCGCTGCCGCAAAGGGGACAAGGCAGAGGGCGCAGGCCCCCAAAAAGCCATAGATGCCGACCGCTCCGCGCAGCATTCCTGCACCGGTCAAAATGGCGTCAGAGGCATCGGCGACGATGGAACCGAGCACCGGCACCGTGCTGGATATGGCGACGCGGGCCGTTTGGACGGCGGCGGCGTCCGCTCCGCCGCTTACAACGCCGGACAGTGTAATGTATCCCATGAAAATCATCAGGAAGATTTTATAAAAAGACACACAGGCGCGCTTCAGGAAGTCGGCGGTGCGTGTCAGCATCTCCTGACGGGCGATCAGCCCGGCCGCGGTGACGCCGATGTACAAATAAACGCCGGGCAGGAAAACACGCAGAGCCAGCTCGACCAGAATGCCGCAAAACAGCATGGCGGCGGCCGAGGCCGATACGGCGCTGACCGGCTTGCCCGCCGCAGCCGTCGCCGCGGCGAAAACGGGAATGAGCTCTTTGCTGAAAATGCTGAGCCCCTCGATGGCTTTTCGGCAGGTCTCCAGCAGCGAGCCCACCGAAGAAAAGCTGAGGGCTGTCAGCGCGCAGACGGAGGCAAGGTCCGACACCTGCTGCGGGAGATCAAGCCCCGACGAGCGCGCGAAAGCGGTCACAAGGCCGACCAGCGCGGAGACGGCGACCATGGCAAAGGCCATGCCGCTGGCGGTGCGCATGTGCCGGCGAAAGGCGCCCAGCGCGTTCCCGCCCAAAGAGTGCAAGCCGCTTTTCAGATCGGCGTTTTCCGGCGTCAGGCCGCCGAGCATGTCCCGCGCGTCGCCGGGCAGGCTTTCCTCCACCGCGCCGGTGTCCGTCCACTCGGCCGCCAGAGCGGGCACAGAGAACACCGACAGGCACAGCAGCGCGGCTATCACAGCTTTCAACCCATTCTCCCCCCTTTTAAACGACCCGGATGAGCCGCAGCGCCTCTTCCACAAGCGGAGCGGCACACAAAATGCCCGCTATGGCTCCCCCCATTTCCACCGACAGGGCCAGTGCGCGCTCCCCCGCGTCACGGCACAGCTCGGCGGAGAGTTTGCCGACAAGGCAGATGCCGACGACCCGTGCAACCGGAGAAAAGAAGCGGCTGTCCAGCCCGGTGGCCTCCATCAGCCAACGGGCGCAGTCCAGCGCCCTTTCCGCCATGGGCAGCAGCAGCGCGGCCAGAACGGCGGTGCCGCACAGCGCCGTGACCAAGCCCATGGAAGGAGCCTTGTCGCGCAGCAGCGAGAGACAGACGAGCAAGATGAGCGCGGCGCCGCAAAGGCGAATCCATTCATCCATGGCTAAAACCCGAAGGTGGATTTAATCATGGCGAACATGCTGCTGATTTCCTGCACGACGATCATCATGACGACGATCAAGCCAGCCAGCGTGGTCATCATAGCCTGTTCTTCTCTCCCCGAACGCACCAGCAGCTGATTGAGAACCGCGACCAGAATACCGATGGCGGCTACTTTAAAAATCAAATCCACCTGCATGCTTTTCCGCCTTTTCATATCGCCGCCAGTGCAATCATGATGCCGGCCGTCATGCCCAGAGCGCGATACAGTTTTCCTTTCTGTCCATATTCTTCCTGCGCTTGCAGCAGCGCCTGCTCAAGACGCCCGATCACACAGGATAACCGTTCGGACTGCGTCGGCGCATCATACTGGCCGGCTACAAGCCCCAGGGTGCAAATCCACTCGATTTCGTTGCGATTCAGCTCAAATTGCCGCAGCGCGGGCGCCTGCGCGTTGAAGGCGGAGCGAAAGCTCTCCCCGTTTTGCATCATGCGCTGAGACACCTGACGGAAAAAGGCCGACGCCGCCCCGGGGCATTCCCG
>CAKUPI010000136.1 GCA_934675045.1 uncultured Eubacteriales bacterium | reverse complement strand
CGCCCGCCACGGCGGCGGCGCTTTTTCGGGCAAGGACCCGACCAAGGTCGACCGCTCGGCCTCGTACATGGCCCGCTATGTGGCCAAAAACCTTGTGGCCTCCGGCCTGTGCGATCGCTGCGAGCTGCAATTTGCCTACGCCATCGGCGTGGCGCGCCCCGTTTCGGTGCTGGTCAACACCTTCGGCACCGGCGTTTTCGACGACGACCGCCTGGCCGCGCTCGTGCAGGAGCAGTTTGACCTGCGCCCCGCCGCCATCATGGATACGCTCGGCCTGCGCGCGCCCATTTACCGGCAGACGTCGGCCTACGGCCACTTCGGCCGCCCCGATCTCGACCTGCCGTGGGAGCGCACCGATCGCGCACAGGACCTTTCGCAGTACGCGAAATAATCTTCCGGACGACAAAAGCCGCAGTTTTCTGCTGTTTTTTAATGAAAGGAGAACAACCACCATGGAAATGAGATTCGTCGACCTGCACTGTGACACCATGGGCGAATGTATTGCCCGCTCCGGCGGCGCCGTCGTCCTGCGCCGCAACAACGGCCACATCGACATGGAAAAATTGCAAAAGGGCGGCGCGCTGGCCCAGTTTTTCGCCATTTTCATCCCCACCCACGCCGAGGCGGAGAGGGCCGGCCTGAAAATGACCCCCTACGAGTATTTCAACTTCGTTTACGCCGCCTACCTGCGCGAAATGGAGGCCAACGCCGACGCCATCGCCCCGGCCATGAACTGCGGCGACATTCTGCGCAACCAGCAGAAGGGGCTTGTTTCCTCGGTTCTGACCATTGAGGACGGCGTGCCCATCGACGGCAGGCTGGAGCGCATCGACGAGTTTTACCAAAAGGGCGTCCGCCTTATCACCCTGACCTGGAACTACGAAAACTCCCTCGCCTACCCCAACAGCCGCGACAGCCAGAAAATGCAGCTCGGCCTCAAGCCCTTCGGCATCGAGGCGGTGCGCCGCATGAACGAGCTGGGCATTTTAATCGACGTGTCCCACCTGTCCGACGGCGGCTTTTACGACGTGGCGCGGTATTCGGAAAAGCCCTTTGTCGCCTCTCACTCGTGCGCCCGCGCCCTGTGCAATCACCCCCGCTGCATGACCGACGACATGCTCCGCGTGCTTGGTGAAAAGGGCGGCATCTGCGGCCTCAACTTCTGCGCCGCCTTCCTGCGCGAAAACAGCAACGACACCACCATCGCCGACATCGTCCTGCACGCGCGGCACATCGCCAAGGTGGCCGGCATCGACGCCGTGGCCCTCGGCTCCGACTTTGACGGCATCGGCAGCAACCTTGAGTTTAAGGATTACACCGGCATGCCCCTGATCGCCGACGCGCTGGGCAAGCACTTCACGGCCGCCGAGGTCGATAAAATCTGCTCGGGCAACGCGCTTCGCGTCATTCGTGAAAGCATGAAATAAAAGGCCCCGCGGCTGACAAACGCCGCCGGACCTGTGCACAAGACCGCGTGAGGGAAGCGCCCGCTTCCTTTCATGCGGTCTTTTTTCTTCGGAATATCCCCGCCGCCCGCCGTATAGGCTGAAAGAACGGAGGTGCACAACATGAAAACTTACGAGATTGCCCGCGTCAACGCGCACCTGCTGCGCAGCCCGCAGCAGGCGATCGACCAATGCGAGCAGGCCCTGCATCGTCAGATCGGGGAGGCGGCCGCGCTGGCGGCCGGTGCGTCCGGCGCCGTGCTGCTGCTTTCCGGCCCGTCTGGCTCGGGCAAGACGACGGCCGCGCACATGCTCGCCGAGGCGCTGGCCCGCTGCGGCCGGCCGGGGCGTCCCCTGCCGATGGACGATTATTTTCTGAGCCACTCGGCAGGCCCGATGCCCGTCGACGAGCTTGGCCTTGTGGACTTTGAATCGCCCGACAGGCTCGACCGCCCCCTGCTGCGCCGTCATCTCGACTGCCTGCGCGCGCGGCGCGCCATCGAGGTCCCCTCCTTCGACTTCAGCCGTCAGGAGCGCACCGGTCACACCCGCGCCTTTGCGCTGCGCCCCGGCGAGTGCGCCGTCGTCGAGGGCATTCACGCCCTCAACCCCGACGTAACCGGCGGGGAGGACGCCGGTCTCTACGTCGACGCCGGCCTGTCCTTCCGCGCCCCCTGCGGCGCCCTTCTCACCCCCGACCGCCTGCGGCTTCTGCGACGCCTGAGCCGGGATCGCGTCTCGCGCGGCCGCTCGACGGAGGACACGCTGGCCCTCTTTGCCAGCGTCAGCCGCGGCGAGCGGAAGTACATTCTCCCCTACCGCGGCCGGGCGCTGGCCGAAATCCGCACGGGAATGGCCTATGAGCTCGGATTGTACCGCACGCTCGTCCTCCCCCACCTGCCCGACGGCGGGCCGCACGGCGCGCTGTGCGACGAGCTGCGGTATTTTTTGCAGCAGGCGCTGCCCCTTCCGCCGTCGGCCGTGCCGCCCCATTCCCTTCTGCGCGAGTTTATCGGGCAGGCGGGGCTTTAGCCCTCTTTGTGCAAAGAGACCTCCCCGCCCGGCAGGGCTATGCGTTCTCCCCCCCGCTCGACGACCAGCCGTCCCCGCTCGTCGATGCCGACGGCCCGCGCCTCGTACTCCGGCGCGCCGATGGGCCGCACGGTGATCTGCCGCCCCGGCAGCGGGCAGTGTGCACGGTAGTCCTCAAGCAGCGCGGAAAACTCCTCGTCCAGCGCCCTTTCCAGCTCGTTTAGCACGGCGGCGGCCAGCGCGTTTTTGTCGACCTCCGGCGGCAGCGCACCGGCGATATCGCGCAGCTCGGGGGGGAACTCGCCCCCCACGTTGAGTCCGATGCCGCAGACGGCGCCCGTGATGGCGCCGGTCTCCATTTCGCACACCCCTTCGGTCAGAATGCCGCAGACCTTCCGGCCGTGCAGCAGCAAGTCGTTGACCCACTTGATGTCGCAGGACAGCCCGCACAGCGACAGCACGGCGCGATAAACGGCGACCGCCGCCCGGATGGTCACCTGCGCGGGGTCAAAGCCGCAGGTCAGCAGCACCGACAAATACACCCCGCCGTCCTGCGGCGAATAAAAGCTCCGGCCCAGACGGCCGCGGCCCGCCGTCTGCCGGCGCGCCAGCACCGTTTCCCCGTGTACGCCGCCGACGACGGCCCTTTCGCGCAGCACGGCGTTGGTCGAGCCGGCCTCGTCCAGCACCGTCATGGTGCGGCCGAGCGCCCGCGTCGTCAGACGGCTCTGAATGAGCGCCCGGTGCACCTGCCCCGGCAGGGTCAGCAGCCGGTACCCGCCCCCCGGCGCGCTTTCAATCTCAAAGCCCTCGGCCCGCAGCGCGTCGATGGCCTTCCACACGGCGGCGCGGGTGACGCCCAGCTCGCGCCCCAGCTCCTGCCCGGAAATCCGCCCGGGGCGCGCCGATGCCAGCCGCCTGAGAATCTCTTCTTTCACACGCTTCACATCCTTTGGCCTTTATCATACCACACCCCGCCCTTTCCGACAAGAAAAGGCCGGAATCCGGAAAAAAGCCCCGGCGGGCGCCTTGACTGCGGCGCCCTGCCGGGGCTTTGCTGAAGGAATTTTTGCTTTCCCGCGCCGGGTTTCCGTTATCTGCGGCGCAGGATGGGGGCGAGAATCTCGTGCATGACAAGGGGCACCATGGCGACCAGCGTCAAAACGCCCCACTCGCCGAGTGCCAGCTCGGTGGTGCCGAACACCTGCGTCAAAAAGGGCACCTCGGTCACGGCGATTTGCAGCGCAAAGCCGAGCGCAAAGGCCAGAATCATCACCCGGTTTTCCAGATGGTTCATGCGGAAAATGCTGCGCTTGACGTCGCGCATGCCGATGGCGTGAAAGAGCTGCGAAATGCCCAGCGTCGTAAAGGCGTAGGTCTGCGCGTGGTTGAGCATGGCGGGGTCCTCGAGCAGCGCGCGGATGGCGGGCAGCGAAACGGCCTGTCCGCCGGCCAGCAGCGCGCGGACGGGGGACCACAGAAAGGCGCCCAGCGTCAGGCAGCCGATGACGACGCCGTAAAAGGCCGTGACAAAGATGCCGCCGTGGGCAAACAGGCTTTCCTTCGGGTCGCGCGGGGGGACCTTCATGCAGTTGGGGTCGCCCGAGTCGACGCCGAGGGCCAGGCCGGGCAGCGAGTCGGTGATGAGGTTGACCCACAGAATGTGAATGGCCTTCAGCGGCGAGGCCAGCCCGGCGGCAATGGCGGTGAACATGGTCAGAACCTCGCCAAAATTGCTCGACAGCAGAAAGAGCACCGACTTTTTGATGTTCTGGTAAATGTTTCTGCCCTCGCGCGCCGCCTTTTCAATGGTGGCAAAGTTGTCGTCGGTCAGAACCATATCGGCGGCGCCCTTGGCGACGTCGGTGCCGGTAATGCCCATGGCAACGCCGATGTCGGCCGCCTTGAGCGAGGGGGCGTCGTTGACGCCGTCGCCCGTCATCGAAACGATATAGCCCCGCGAACGCAGCGCCGACACAATCATCACCTTGTGCTCGGGCGAAACGCGGGCAAAAACGCGCAGGCCGTCGATTTTTCGGGCCAGCTCGTCAACGGTCAGCCTGTCCAGCTCGTCGCCCGACATGCACTGCTCCGGGCCGTCGGCAATGCCCAGCTCGTGCGCAATGGCATAGGCCGTGTCGCGGTGGTCGCCGGTGATCATGACGGTGCGGATTCCGGCCTGCCGGAAGCTCTCGACGGCATCGCGCGCCTCAAGGCGCGGCGGGTCTATCATGCCGGCCAGCCCGACGAAGGTCAGGTGCTCCTCTGCGGCGCTGTCGTCGTCCAGCTTCTGCGCCAGCGCCAGAACGCGCAGCGCGTCGGCCGCCATAGCGCCGGATGCGGCAAGGATGTTCTGCTTGTCCCCGGCCGTGATGGGCCGAACCCGGCCGTTTATCAGAATGCTGTCGCACAGCGGCAGCATGACGTCGACGGCCCCCTTGGTAAAGGCGATGACGCGGTTTTTGAGCTGATCGCGGTGCACTGTCGTCATCATTTTGCGGCCCGAATCAAAGGCCTGCTCGTTGATGCGCGGCATACATTCCTCGATGCCCTCGCGCGTCAGCCGGAAGCGCTCGCCCATGTCCAAAAGAGCCAGCTCGGTCGGGTCGCCGACGCGGTTTCCGCCCTTGGTGCTGGCGTCGTTGCACAGGATAAAGCCCTGCAAAAAGGCGTCGTCCTGGTCCGGGGCCATGGCGTTGGCGGCGTCGGTCTTTCCGTTGTAGTAAATGCGGGTGACGGTCATTTTGTTCTGGGTCAGCGTACCGGTCTTGTCCGAGCAGACGACGCTGACGGCGCCCAGCGTTTCGACGGCGGGCAGGCGGCGGACAATGGTGTTGACCTTGACCATTC
>CAKUPI010000135.1 GCA_934675045.1 uncultured Eubacteriales bacterium | reverse complement strand
GAAAGAAAAAGACCGTCTGGTGGACATCGTTCAGCAGGATAAACAGGAAGTATGTGGCCGCGGCGGCATACAAAAGCCGGGTCCATTTCGGCAGCCGGTCCTCCTCCGCCTTCCCGAGCGACGCCGCCAGCAGCAGGAAAAGCAGCGGCAGAAAGAGCATGGGCAGGTAATACAGGTACCACAGGTACCGGGTGCTGGGCGGATAGCCGGGAATGAGGAAGCGGACGGTGCGCACCAGCATCCAAAAGAGCATCAGGGCGGCAATGGCGATGAGATACCGCCGCGCCTGCCTGTGGACGATGCGCTGCCAGAGGGAGAGGGCCCAGCCGGAAAAGAGGAGGATGTAGGCGCCGGCCCGCACAAAGGGCAGGGCGGCGGCGAGCCGCGCCGGAAAGGCCCCGTCACAGTACATGGCGGCGCGGCAGGCGACGGCAATGCCGACGAGCGCGGCCGCCGCGGCAAACGGCGCTGTCCGGGACTTCGGCAACGGCGGTTCCTCCTTTCCGGGCGGCAGAGGGGCATCTCGCCGCAGGTTTTCCGGCCTTGTCAAAAGCGCCGTCAAAGCGGCGTTTTCGGAAACGGCTGATAATGTAAGTATACCGCGCCGCGGCGCATTTCGCAACGACTGTTGCCGTTTGGCGGAAAAAACAGCGGGCGCGCGCCCGAAGGTCCGCCCCGGCGCGGGCGGCTTTCGGCCCATGCGGGCGCGGCGCCTCGGGGGAGGGAAAAGGCAAGGCACAACCCAAATCGCCCGGCGCGGGCCGTGGAGGAAGCACCCGCCCTGCCGGGAAGCGGCGTCAAAAGCCGCCGGGGCCTGCGCGGCGCGGGAGAGGGCGGCGGGAAGCATACGGAGCTTGCCGGGAAAAGAAAAAAGCCTGCAATCGGCTGGATTACAGGCTTTTTTGGTGGCGGAGCGGGTGGGATTCGAACCCACGGTACCATTGCTGGTACACCTGATTTCGAGTCAGGGCCGTTATAACCACTTCGATACCGCTCCCTATTTTCTTGTGGCGGCGCAGCTTTGACCGCTGCGGAGCTTTATCTACAATACACTATTTGCAGGCGATTGTCAAGGCGTAGATGCAGAATCCTGCGGAGTTTTGCCCGAAAGAGGATAAAGGCCGTCTTTTAAAAAGCTGCGCTTGATGTGCTCGGCCGCCAGATGGGGGGACAGCAGGCTTTGCAGCTCGGCGGGGGGCGCGCAGCCGATATAGCCGGTGTACTGATAACCGATGACGGCATAGATGAAGCAGGAGAGGCTTTGGCCAAAGCGGCTTTCTTCAAAAATGCCCGTTTCGCGAAACCAAAGGACCTTCTGCATGACGGACTGGATGGAATAAAGCAGGGAGGACGCCATCAGATCGCGGGTCGACCGATCGGAGAGGGGGGCGGAAAAGGTGCTGCGCAGCAGGGCGGCAGAGAGCGGCTCGTTGTAGCTCTGCGAAAAAAGTACGGTGTCGACAAACCGGCAAAAGGCCTCGGCGGGGTTTTCAATCTCCGCCGCCTCGGCGCCGTCCAGAGTATCGGTGTCCCGGACGCGCTGGAGGATGTAGGCAAAAAACTCACGCAGCATATTGTTTTTGCTCTTGAAATAGTAAATGACGCCGCTGGGCTGCAAATAGCACCGCC
Organism: uncultured Eubacteriales bacterium; assembly: GCA_934675045.1. Classification (GTDB taxonomy): domain Bacteria; phylum Bacillota; class Clostridia; order Oscillospirales; family Butyricicoccaceae; genus Ventrousia. The sequence goes on along the minus strand of CAKUPI010000135.1, from coordinate 3,755 downwards.
GGGCCAGCTCGGAAAAGGTGACGGCTTCAATCCCCTGCTCCACAATGAGCGCTTCAATGGCGTCAAAAATCAGTTTTTTGTTGGGATGAAGTTCTCCCATCGGTGCACCTCCCGCAGCCTTTTTCCTTAGTATACAATTGATCGGGCGTTTTGTACAGGTTTGCCGGCCATTTTATGCAAAACGGGGGATATCCGCACCGGATGCCGCGCAGCGCAAAAAAAGCCCCGTGCGGGGCTTTTGGCTCAATGTGTCGTTTTGCGGATGACGAGCCTGCCTATCCACTGAATGACGCTGACGAGCAGCAGCAGAATGAGCACGCTTGCGTACGTGACGTCCATTTGATTGCGCTGGTAGCCGTAGCGGATGGCGAAGTCGCCCAGACCGCCGCCGCCGACGGCGCCGGCCATGGCCGTCAGGCCGACCAGGCTGACAAAGGTGATGGTGGCGGCGCGGACGATGCCGGGAATGCATTCGCGCAGGTAGACGCGGGTGATGATGCCCAGCGGGCCGACGCCCATCGACTGCGCCGCCCGCACCAGCCCGTCGGGCAGCTCTGAAAGCGCGCTTTCGATCTGGCGGCTGAAGAAGGGTACGGTGCCGAAAATGAGGGGCAGAATGGCGCCGCGGGTGCCGATGGCCGTGCCGGCGACGGCGCGGGTCAGCGGAATGAGGGCGAAGAGCAGAATGATAAAGGGGACGGAGCGGAAAATGTTGACCGCCTTGTCCGCCGCGGTGAAAAGAACGGCGTTGGGCAGGATGCCGCCGCGGCGCGTGACCGTCAGCAAAACGCCGAGCGCCATTCCGAACAGAAAAGAGATAAGGCCCGAAACGAGAAGCATGATTAGGGTCTGGCCGCAGCGCTCCCACAGCTCGGGCAGCTTGCCCATGACGTTAGGCGCCAGCCTTTGCAGCAGCTCTGCCATCTGAAATTACCTCCACTCCCACGTTTTTTTCCAACAGATACCGGACGGCCGCGTCAATCCGCGCGCGATCGCCGCCGGCGAGGACGACCAGCCCGCCAAGCGGCGTGTTCTGCACCAGCTCGAGGCTGCCGAAAATGATGCTCAAATCCACGCCGAAGCGGCGCGAGGCCGTCGAAATGATGGCGTCCGAAACATTGTCCGCCGTATAGGTCAGACCGAGCAGCAGCTCGTCCGGCCCCGGTACGACGGCGGGGGAGCCGGCCTGCAAAAGCTCATGCACCTGATGCAGGCGGGTGGCCGTGCCGACCAGCTCCCGGGTAACGGCCTCCCGCGGGCTGGAAAAGACGCGGTACACCTCGCCCTGCTCGACCACTCTTCCGTTTTGCATTACGGCGACGCGGTCGCAGATTTCCTTGACGACGGCCATTTCGTGGGTGATGACGACAATGGTCAGCCCGAGACGGCGTCCGAGGTCGCGCAGAAGCCGCAAAATGGAGCCGGTCGTCTGCGGGTCGAGGGCCGACGTGGCCTCGTCGCACAGCAGCACCCTTGGATTTAAGGCCAGAGCGCGCGCGATGGCGACGCGCTGCTTTTGCCCGCCGGACAGCTGCGAGGGGTAGGCCTGCGCCTTGTCGGGCAGCCCGACCAGCTCCAAAAGCTCGGCGGCGCGCGCCTGCTGCTGCTGCCGGGTCATGCCGCTGCCCCTTAATGGGAAGAGGACGTTTTGCAAAACGGTGCGCGAGGACATCAGGTTGAAGTGCTGGAAGATCATGCCGATGCCGCGGCGTCTGGCGCGCAGCTCCCTCGGGCCGACGGCGGTCAGCTCGCAGCCGCCGACCGTCACGGTGCCGGAATCGGGCCGCTGAAGCAGGTTGATGCACTGGACGAGCGTCGATTTCCCGGCGCCCGACAGGCCGATGATGCCGAAAATCTCCCCGGCGCCGATGTGCAGGCTGACGTCGCGCACCGCCTCGACGCGCCCCGAGGCCGAGGAAAAGGCCTTGCAGATGTTTTTGAGCTCGATCAAAGGAGACACCTCCTGTTTTTTTGCGGCAGCGGCGGCCCGCGCCGCGCTGCCCTGACGCAGGAAAAAAGGCAGGAAGCCCGAAGCGCGCTTCCTGCCCTTGTGCAATGCCGGTTCCGCTATGCGGCAAACAGACTGCCGCGGGGTTCGGGCGGCTTGCGGGCAGGGCGCGCCATGGGCATCGCCATCGCGGCCATGTCCATGCACATCAGATTGCGGCGCTTGCAGCCTTTCATGCGGCAGTCTCCTTTCCCGTTGTCTTGCATGCCATCGAGGATAACACAACACAGAGAAAAAGTCAATGGCTTTCGATAAAAATAAACTATTGCGGCAAAAAATCGGCCCGCATACCCTGCCGCGCGCGGGGACGGGGCTTGGGCCGGCGGCGGCTTTGCCGAAAGCCCCCGATTTGTTTACAGTAAGTTTTTCAGAAATCAATTGATTCTTACGCGGAAATATAATATAATACTAAAGCTGGAAGAACATTTCCGGTGCAATTCATACGGCAATTGCCCCTGCCGTGCCGGCCGGGGGAGCAGCGGTCCCTTGTAACCCGAAGTCCGCTGTACGCGGGGGCAATGAAGCATTTGAGAGCTGTGCTTTTCATCGCAGCTCCGCACCTGAAGCTATGAGAGGCCGGTCCTGCGCAACGTGAAGCCGTGAACCATGTCAGGCGGGGAACCGAGCAGCATTAAGCGGCACCTTGCGTGTGCCGCGGGGCAACCGACCTTGAGTCGAGGGTGCGGATACCGGGTGGGGCGCACAGCGCGAAATGCCTTGCACGGCAGGGTCAATTGCCGTAATGATTCGACAATCTCGGTTGTCGAATCAATTTTTATCCGCGAAAGGAGGCGTCGTATGGCCCATCTGGCCCTTTACCGCAAATGGCGTCCGCTCAGCTTTGACGACGTCTGCGGACAGGATCACATCACCAGAGCGCTGCGCGCGCAGGTGGAAAGCGGCCGCGTGTCGCACGCCTATCTCTTTACCGGCACGCGGGGCACGGGCAAGACGACCTGCGCCAAAATCCTGGCGCGCGCCGTCTGCTGCGAACAGCCGGTCAACGGCAATCCGTGCAACCGGTGCGCAGCCTGTCAGGCCGTTTTGAGCGAAAGCGCCCTTGACGTCACCGAAATCGACGCCGCCAGCAACAACGGCGTCGACAACATCCGTGAAATCCGCGACGAAGCCGCCTACGCGCCCTCGGCCCTGCGCCGCAGGGTGTACATTATCGACGAGGTCCACATGCTGTCGCCCGGCGCCTTCAACGCCCTGCTCAAGACGCTGGAGGAGCCGCCCGAGCACGTGCTCTTTATTTTGGCGACCACCGAGCTGCACAAGGTCCCGGCCACCATTTTGTCGCGCTGCCAGCGCTACGACTTCCGGCGGATTCCGCCCGAGGTGCTGTCGGCCCGGCTGCTCGACATCGCGGGGCGCGAGGACATGGAGCTGGACAACGCCGCGGCTGCCCTGCTGGCCCGTCTGGGCGACGGGTCGATGCGCGACGCCATTTCGCTGCTCGATCGCAGCGCCTCGGGCGGGACCCGGGTGACGGCGCAGACGGTGGCGGCCGCGCTGGGCATTGCCTCGGGCGAGACCCTTGAGCAAGTCTTTTCCGCCCTGCTGCGGGGCGACGCCGCCGGCGCGCTCGGCATCTTTACCGAAAGCTATATGGCGGGGCGCGACGTCACTTCCTTTTTTGACGAGCTGCTCAACCTCATCCGTGACCTTTACATTCTGAAAACGACGGGGCGTAGCGAGTACCTGACCTCGTCGTGCGCCGCCGACGAGCAGAAGCTGCGCGCGC
>CAKUPI010000134.1 GCA_934675045.1 uncultured Eubacteriales bacterium | reverse complement strand
GCCGACGCCGACGACGATGGGGGGGCAGGGGTTGGGGCCGGCCTCCTCCACCGCCTGCACGACAAAGCGCTTGACCCCCTCGAGGCCGTCGGAGGGCTTGAGCATTTTGATGCGGCTCATGTTTTCGCTGCCGAAGCCCTTGGGCGCGACGGTCAGGGTGATTTTGTCGCCCGGGACCAGATTGACATACAGCATGGCGGGGGTGTTGTCGCCCGTGTTGACGCGGTCCAGCGGGTCGCGCACCACCGACTTGCGCAAAAAGCCCTCGGCGTAGCCGCGGCGCACGCCGTCGTCGACGGCCGCGCGCAGATCGCCCGCGATGTGCACATCCTGCCCGATGTCGAGAAAGACGCAGGCCATGCCGGTATCCTGACAGATGGGCACCTGCTCCTCGTCGGCAATGCGGTAGTTTTCCATGATTTTATCCAAAATGCCCTGCGCGGGTTCCCAGTCCTCCTGCCCGCGGCAGTGCTCGATGCATCGGCGCACGTCGCCGGGCAGGCTGCAGTTTGCCTCGATGCACATGCGCCGCACGGCGTCGGCGATTTGCTGTGCCGGTACCTCTCTCATTGTCCATTCCTCCTGAAAAGCGCCTGACGCGGCGCGCCGTCCGCGCCGGAAGGTGCGCTGTCTTGATACACAAACTATATCGCCACTGCCCGGCCGCTGTCAAGCGCACTTTTTGCGCGGGATTGGGAAACCTTCCCGCCCGATTGATCGCCTTTCGCCTTTTTGGTATAATGTCGGTAATCGGATTGCCGCGGCCCTTTGCCGCAGCGCAACTTATTTTCTCGGAGGCTCGCATGATTCAGCAAAGCTGCACCCCGGCTGAAGAAAAAAACTACCTGACCTCGCAGGTCGTCACCTATCTGGGCAACAAGCGCGCCCTTTTGGATTTTATCGGCACAGCCGTACAAGAGGTCCAGCGCCGGCTCGGCCGGGACAAGCTGGCCATCGGCGATCTGTTTTCCGGCTCGGGCATTGTGGCCCGCTATTTCAAGCAGTACGCCAGCCGCCTGGTCGTCAACGATCTCGAACGCTACTGCGAGGTGCTCAACCAGTGCTATCTCGCCAACCCGTCGGCGCTCGACCTGCCCCGCCTGCGGCGTCTGCACGCCGGGCTTTGCCGCGCGCTCGAGGGCGAGCTGGACACCGACGGCTTTATCGCCCGCATGTACGCCCCCCGCGACGAGAACCGCATCGAGCGCGGCGAGCGCGTTTTCTACACCCCCCGCAACGCCCGCTTTATCGACACCGCCCGGCGGCTGATAGGGCAGCTCGACCCTGCCGATCAGCCCTTTTTCCTCGCCCCCCTTCTGGCCGAGGCCTCGGTCAAGAACAACACCTCGGGCGTGTTCAAGGGCTTTTACAAAGACGCGCGCACCGGCATCGGCCAGTTCGGCGGCACCGGGCGCAACGCGCTGTCGCGCATCTGCTGCGAAATCACCCTCCCCTTTCCGGTGTTCAGCAGCAGCGAGTGCCCGGTGGAAATTTACCGCGGCGACGCGCTCGAGGCGGCGCGCGGGCTGGAGCCGCTCGACCTTGTCTACCTCGACCCGCCGTACAACCAGCACCCCTACGGGTCCAATTACTTCATGCTCAACCTGATTTGCGACTACCGCGAACCGGTCGACCCGAGCGCCGTTTCGGGCATTCCCCGCGTCTGGAACCGCTCGGTGTACAACCGGGCCGCCTCGGCGCTGACGGCCTTTTCCGAGCTGTGCGCCGCCGTGCCCGCGCGGTATCTGCTGATCTCCTTTAACTCCGAAGGCTTTATCTCCCGCGACGAAATGATTGCCATGCTGTCAAAGCTCGGCACCGTACAGGTCATGGAAAAGCCCTACAACGCCTTCCGGGCGTCGCGCAACCTGCAAAACCGCAGCCTGCACACCGTCGAATACCTCTTTCTGGTCCAAAAATCCTGATCCCGGTCTTGCCTGCCTTTATTCTGAACGCAGTAAAAGGAGCTGTAACTATGACAAGCATCACCAAGATCATCGAAGTCATCAACGCCAACGGGCGCCAGGGGCCCAAAGACCTGAAAAGCCGCGAGGTATACGGCTGGGTCAAGCGCGACATTGACATCAGCTACGAGGAATACCTTTCCCTGCTGCGGGCCAACGCCATTCCCGGCGACGAGCGGCTGCGCTTCCGCAACGCCTATTTCACCGTGTCGCCCAGCGGCGTTTACGCTTTTTTCAAGTCCACCGAGGAAGAGCTTCGCCCCTACATCTGCTATATCATTTACCAGACGCCCTACCTGAAAAGCGCCGAGATCAAGCAGCGGCTCAAGGAGCTTTACCCCAAGTTCACGCTGATTGACCAAATGCAGCAGCAGAACCTGGCGACGCCGCAGTGCGTCGTCGACCAGACCATCCGCAATGTGCTCGTTTCCAACTACGAGCGGCAGGCCAACCGCGAGCTTTTTGAGCGCTCGGCGGTGCGGCCGTACACCTACACCATCAAGCCGGCCGGTCTGGAGCTGGCCCTGAAGGTCGAGCGCGAGCTTGCGAGCGGCGCTGCGGACATTCCGGCCGCCGCCCGCAGCTGGGTGCGCGATCAGGGCTTTGCCCTCATCACGGCGCAGCCCTATTCCGAGCAGGAGCTTGCCGCAAAGCGGGAGCGCGACCGCGACTATCGCTATCAGCCGCCCCAGCCCGGCTGCGCCGAGCACCGCGAACGCGACGTCCGCCTCAAGGCGACGCGGCTGGCCCAGACCGGCTTTGCCTGCTCGATAGACGCCGGCCACCGCACCTTTGAAGCCCCCAACATGCCCAATTACGTCGAATGTCACCACATCGTCCCGCTGGCCGCCCAGCGCCAGCTGCCCCGCATCAACCTCGACTGCCTGGAAAATCTGGCGCCGCTGTGCCCCACCTGCCATTCGGCCATTCACTGCGGAACCGACGCTGTGCGGCAGGCCATGTTCGACGCGCTGCTCGAGCGCTTCGGCGCCGAGCTGGCCGGCGCCGGCATCTCGGCCGAGCTGGCCCGGCAGCTCTTTGAGCAGTACGGAAAATAGCGCTTTCCCCTTCAAAAGCAAAAGCCCCGCAGCCCGTTTTTTTCAGGCTGCGAGGCTTTTTTTGTTTCCGGTTTAGAAGATTTTGCAGGCCGCGTCGAGGTCGATTTTTTTAAACGCCTCGATGAAGTCGGCAATGTACTCGGCCGACGCTTCGAGCATCTCCTGTCCCCACTGCCGGGTGGCCGTTTCGGGGTGGTCGGGGCCTACCCAGCCGTTGTCCGTGACGCTGGCCGTCACGCGCGGCACGACGACCTGCACCCCTTTGTAGCGCACGTTTTTCATGCCGTCCGCCCGCATTTCGGCGCTCAGATCGCGCAGATCGGCCGGTGCGTGCAGCTGGCTGTTGTCCACCAGATCGGGGTTGATGGCCAAAATGGCAGAGGTCTCCTCTCCGCCGCCGTGGCCGCCCTTCCACGCGGGGTTGAGGTCCCACGCCATCAGCCACCAGTTCAGGCAGGCGAGCAGGGCGCCGCGGCGCTGAAGGTCAAAGCCGACCCGCTCGATGCTCTGGCAGTTGCCGCCGTGCCCGTTGAGAATGATGAACCGGCGCGCGCCGTGCCGGTACAGCTCGGCGCACAGGCGCGAGAGCAGCTGGTATAAAAGCTCCGGCCCCAGATTGATGGTGCCGGGGAAGTCGCCGAGGTACTCGGTGGCGCCGTAGGGAATGCCCGGGCAGATGAGCGCGTCGCTCTTCCGCTCGATTTTTTCCAGCAGATACTCGGGAATGAGGGTGTCGGTGCCAAGGGGCATGTGACGGCCGTGGCTCTCGATGCTTCCGACGCCGATGACAACGGTGTCATGCTGCGCAAAGTACCGCTCGGCCGCCGGCCATGTCAGGTCTGTCAGGCGCATGAATGATCCTCCTTTTTAACCGAATGCGAAAAACCAAACCCCCAAACGGGGCGTTTAACCGAAGATGGAAAGCAGGAAGCCCGCCGCGACGGCCGATCCGATGACGCCCGCCACGTTGGGGCCCATGGCGTGCATCAGCAGGTAGTTGGTCGGGTTGGCTTTCTGTCCCTCGACCTGCGAAACACGGGCCGCCATGGGGACGGCCGACACGCCGGCCGAGCCGATGAGCGGGTTGATTTTGCCGCCCGAAAGCTTGCACAGCAGCTTGCCCAGCAGCAGGCCGCCGATGGTCGAGAAGCAGAAGGCGAACAGGCCGAGCGCCACAATCTTGAGCGTGCTGGCCGTCAGGAAGCGGCTGCCCACCGTCGTGGCGCCGACGCTGATGCCGAGGAAGATGGTGACGATGTTCATCAGCGCGTTCTGCGCCGTGTCGCTCAGGCGTTCGGTGACGCCGCACTCGCGCAGCAGGTTGCCCAGAAGCAGCATGCCGAGCAGCGGGGCCACAGAGGGCAGCAGCAAAATGGTGAAGATGGCGACCACAATGGGGAACACGATCTTCTCTTTTTTGCTGACGGTGCGCATCTGGTCCATTTTGATCTTCCGCTCCTCCTCCGTGGTGATGAGGCGCATGAGCGGCGGCTGGATCATGGGGATGAGGGCCATGTACGAATAGGCGGCGATGGCGATGGCGCCCAGAAGGTGCGGGGCCAGAATACTGGTCAGGAAAATGGCCGTCGGGCCGTCGGCGCCGCCGATGATGCCGATAGAGGCCGATTCGGGTCCGGAAAAGCCCAAAACAACGGCCACCACAAAAGCGCAGTAAATGCCCAGCTGCGCCGCCGCGCCCAGAAGCAGGCTTTTGGGGTTGGCCAGCAGGGGGCCGAAGTCGGTCATGGCTCCGACGCCGAGGAAGATGATGCAGGGATAAATGCTGGTTTTGACGCCGATATACAGAATATCAAGCAGCCCGCCCTCGATCAGCACGTCGCCGAAGTCCTTGGTGTGGGCCATGACGGCGTCCCACAGCTCGGGGTGGTACAGGCCGGTGCCCGGCAGGTTGGTCAGCAGCATGCCGAAGGCGATGCCCACCAGCAGCAGCGGCTCAAACTTTTTCACAATCCCGAGATACAGCAGCACGCAGGCCAGCACAATCATGACAAGGTTGCGCCAGTCGGCAAAGAGCATGGAAAAGCCGGAGGATTGCCACAGGTTGGCCAGAGTTTCCGAAAGAGCTTCCATGTCGCGCCTCCTCAGTTCAGAACGATAATGGGGGCGCCGGTGTCCACCGCAGAGCCCTTGGCTGCGACCACCTGTGCGACGACGCCGTCACGGGGGCAGAAGATCTCGTTTTCCATCTTCATGGCTTCCAAAATGGCGATCAGCTGGCCGCTCTTGACGGCGTCGCCCGCCTTGACCCTGACGTCCAAAATGGTGCCCGGCATGGGCGCGGTGACCGGCTCGCCGGCGGCGACGGGAGCGGCGACGGGAGCGGCGGCCGCTGCGGGAGCGGCAGGGGCCGGGGC
>CAKUPI010000133.1 GCA_934675045.1 uncultured Eubacteriales bacterium | reverse complement strand
AAGCGGCAGCGTTTACCTGACCGTTCCCCCCGCCCGCACCGGCCGCGGAAAGGTCGAAATCATGGTGCAGGAGCAGCTGCGCGAGCTGGAGGCCGTCACCGACGAGCCGCAGCCCCTTCCCACCGGCTGCGAGGTGGTTGTCACCGCGGTTTCCGGCCGCAGCACACTGGTCGTGTGCAGAAAATAATCCGGTAAGTCCGTAAAATCATACATAAAGAGAGGTATCAACATGGAAGGCTTAATTCTGGTCTGTGTCATTGTGGTTCTGCTGTTCTCGCTGTTTGTCCTCATCCTGTCGCGGTATAAAAAGTGTCCGTCCGACAAGGTCATGGTCATCTACGGCAAGGTCGGCAGCAACAAGGACGGTTCCACCCGCAGCGCGCGCTGCATTCACGGCGGCGCCGCCTTTGTCTGGCCCGTTTTCCAGTCCTATGCGTTTCTCGATCTGACCCCGCTTTCCATCTCGGTCGATCTGGAAAACGCCCTGTCCCGTCAGAATATCCGCATCAACGTGCCCTCGCGCTTCACCGTCGGCATCTCCACCGAGCCGGGCGTCATGCAAAACGCCGCCGAGCGCCTGCTCGGCCTGAAATTGCAGGAAATTCAGGAGCTTGCCAAGGACATCATTTTCGGCCAGCTCCGTCTGGTCATCGCCACCATGGACATTGAGGAAATCAACACCGACCGCGACAAGTTTCTCGAGGCGGTCTCCCGCAACGTCGAGGGCGAGCTGAAGAAAATCGGCCTGCGCCTCATCAACGTCAACGTCACCGACATTTCCGACGAGTCGGGCTACATCGCCGCCCTCGGCAAGGAAGCGGCCGCCAAGGCCATCAACGACGCCAAGAAAAGCGTTGCTGAAAAAGAGCGCGACGGCTCCATCGGCGAAGCGCAGGCCCACCGCGATCAGCGCGTTCAGGTGGCCCAGGCCAACTCCCTTGCCATTCAGGGCGAGAACACGGCGCAGGTGCAAATTTCCATGTCCAACGCCTCCCGCCGCGAAAAGGAGGCCGAGGCGCTGAAAATCGCCACCTCGGCCGAAAAGATTCAGGCGGCCCGCGCTTTGGAAGAGGCCTACGCCGCCGAGCAAAAGGCCGAAGCCGCCCGTTACGCCCGTGAAAAGGCGACTCAGGAGGCCGACGTAATCGTCAAAACGGAAATCGAAACGCGCAAGAAGGAGCTGGAGGCCGAGGCCGAGGCCGAGCAGATCCGCCGCCGCGCACGCGGCGAGGCCGACGCCATTCTGGCCAAAATGCAGGCCGAGGCCACCGGTATGCAGGCCATTCTGACCAAGCAGGCCGACGGCCTGAAGGATATCGTCATGGCGGCCGGCGGCAACGCCAACGACGCGCTGCGCCTCATGCTGGCCGACAAAATGGAGGAGCTTCTCAAGATTCAGGTCGAGGCCGTCAAGAACATCAAAATCGACAGGGTCACGGTCTGGGACAACGGCCAGAAGGGCCAGAGCGGCAAAACGGCGACGGCCGACTTTGTCTCGGGCCTGATGAAGAGCATTCCGCCCCTGAACGAGCTGTTCGACATGGCCGGCATGAGCCTGCCCGAATACCTCGGGCGGGAAAAGGCGGATGCGCCCGCCGCGCCCGCTGATGCCCCGGTCTCCCCGGACGAATCAGCCCCCGCTTAACCCCCGCCCCGTTCCGGCGCGCCCTTTCCGGCGCGCCGGTTTTTTTGTGTTTTGGGAACAAACCGCTCCCTTTGCCCGTCTAACGGGTAAAACGGAGAAAGAGGTGATGGCATGAAGTCCCTGCGTCTCGGCGTTTATTCGCTGGCGCACGCCGCCGTGGATTTTTCCTGCGCTCTTTTGATGCTCGGCAGCGTCTGCCCGCGCGGCGACGCCGCTCTTTGTATTCTGCTGTACAACTTCTGCGCCTTTGCCCTGCAAATGCCGATGGGCCTTCTGGCCGACCGGCTGGGCCGCTGCCGCGTCTGGGCCTCGGGCGGGTGCCTTTTGGTGCTGTGCGCCTTTCTTCTGCCGCCGACGGCCGCCGCGCTGTGCGCCGGGGTGGGCAACGCCGCCTTTCACATCGGCGGCGGGCTGGACACGCTGAACAGCCACCGCTCCATCGGCCCGCTCGGCCTGTTTGTCTCGCCCGGCGCCTTCGGGCTGTTTCTCGGCGGGCTGTACTCCGGCGCCTCTCCCCTTTGGGCCTGCCTTGCGCTGGGCGTCTCGGCCCTCGCCATTGTATTGCTGTGCCGCGGCCCGCAGAACGCGCCGCTCTCGCTGCCGAAGGCCGGGCAAAAGGGCATTCCCGCCGCCCTTGCCGCTTTGTTTCTGGTCGTCGCGCTGCGCTCGACCCTCGGCCTGCTCTTCCGCTTCCCGTGGAAGGGCCGTTTTGCCCTGCTGTTTGTCCTCGCCGTCGTGCTCGGCAAGGCGTGCGGCGGACTGCTGGCCGACCGTCTGGGGGCGCGCCGCACCGCCGCCCTCACGCTTTCGCTGGCCGCCCTGCTCTTTGTCTTTTCCGACCTTCCGGTATGCGGGCTGGCCGCCGTTTTCCTCTTCAACGCCACCATGCCGCTGACGCTGCACGCCGCCGCGCGGTTGCTGCCCGGCACGCGGGGGCTGGCCTTCGGGCTTTTGACCTTTGCGCTTTTCATCGGCTTTCTGCCCGTCTTTTTCGGTCTTTCCCTGCCTCTGTCCGACCGGGCGCTTTACGTGCTGGGCGCCCTTGTCTCGCTGCCGCCGCTGCTTCTGGGCCTGCGCAGGGTGCAGCCGCCATGCTGACAGCCTTTGCCCTGTCGCTCGGCCTGACGCTGGCCTGCGAGCTGCCCTTCGCCCTGCTGTGGGGGCTGCGCGGGCGCGACCTTCTGCTGTGCGCCCTTGTCAACCTTCTGACCAACCCCGCCGTCGTGCTGCTGCACCTGCTTGTGCCTCACCCCTGCGCCACCGCCCTCTGGGAAGCCGGCGCCTTTGCCGCCGAGGGCTGGCATTACCGACGCTACGGGCAGAAAATCCGCGCGCCATGGCTTTTTTCGCTGCTGTGCAACGGCCTGTCCTTTTCGCTGGGCCTTGTCATCAACCGGTTTTTATGAAAGAAGGGATTGAATATGCGTTCCATTCTGCGTTCTCTGTCCCTTGCGCTTCTCCTCTGCCTGACCCTCTCCCTTTCCGCACGCGCCGACCTGATCGCCCAGCCGCATGACAGCTTTTATCTGGCCCACATAACCGACTGCCGCTATGATCCCCACAACTACGCTACCAACGGCGCGGAAGGCTATGTCACGCTGTGGTATACGCCCGAGATGCAGCGCAAATATGACAACGCCGCCAACGGCCTGACGTTTTCCGGCCCGTATATTTACACCGCGCCCGACGGCGCCGAATGGGTCGCCGTTCAAAGCAAGGACTCGCGGGAGAGCTTTGTCTGGGTGCAGATGACCGACTGCGCCGTTTTGCAGGAGGACGGAACGCCTGCCGGCGGCGTCGAGCTCATTCCCCCCGCCGACGACATTCCCTATGTGTTTCGCCTGACCAATACAAGCGTCCTTCTCATCGCCGCGCTCTGTCTGGCCACCTATGTGCTCATCCGCAGGCTCTTTTCCCCAAAAAACCGGGTCTGACCCGCCAAGGAGGTACTCTTTATGAAAACACTGCGCCATGTTCTTCTGCTGACCCTTTTGCTCTGTCTGCTGGCCGCCCCGGCCATCCGCGCAGACGCCATCATTGAGCCGGAGGGGGATTCCTTTTACAGCAGCCATCGCGACGACGTCCAGTACCTGTTCCGCGCCTACATCGCCAACGGCGCCGACGGCTACGTCTCGCTGTACAAAAGCCCGCTGAGCACGCGCGTCCGTGAAAACGTGGCCAACGGCACCGTGCTCTCCTGCTCGTTTCTCTACACCGACGCCGGCGGCGCGGCGTGGGGCGGCGTCTGGGGCACAGGCTTCTCTCTGCGCGGCTGGGTCCGGCTGGACGACTGCGTTGTCCAGCCCGACTACCTCTCCTTTGACGAGGCGCATCAGGACGATTTCGTCCCCTACGACAGCCGTTTTGACGACGCGCTGCGCCAGGGCGCCTCGCTGGTGCTGTGGACCTACCCCGGCTCGGGCGTCGTCGCCGCCGAAAACATCGACGCCCAGTGGTTTGACGGCAACATGGCCGAGCATTTTTCCCAGTGCTATGTCGACGCCGACGGACGCTTCTGGGCCTATGTCGGCTACTGCTACGGCGTGCGCAACACCTGGCTCTGCCTCAGCGACCCCGAAAACGCCGACATTCCCGCCGACCCCGACGTCTTGCCCGCCGGCCCCGCTCTCATTCCCCCCGCCGACGACATTCCCGCCGCCGGGCCGAACATTCCCCTGCTGGCCGTCTGCATAACGCTCGGCGTTGTGGGCGGCACGGCTGCCGTCATTTACTTTTGCTTTCGCCGGTGAGCCTCATGGGAGGTGACAAAAGGCCGCCCCGTGGGGTATACTGATAGCAGTGCCGCCCGGCTTACGGGCGCGCCGGAAAGCGAGGTAGTCCTTCGTGCGCAAAGCTTCCATCGGTTGCGGTCTTTTTCTCTGGGCCTCTCTCTCGTCGATGACGGGCTCCGCCCTGTTTATCTACGCGCTGCTCGCCCTGCATGGCGGGCGGCGATGGCTGGCGATAGCCGCCGCCGTCTTTTTCCTCGGCATGGCGGCCGTGTGCCTGTACAGCATTTCGCTGGCGAGCCGGGCGCGCCCGGCCATTCCCGCCCCGGACGGCAAGCGGCTCTTTTCCGGCATGGAAAACCCCACCTACGACGACATCGCGGCGCGGCTGCTCCCGTATATGGAGCGCTACTTTGCCTGTATGCAGTCGCCGTCGGGCCGTTTCCCCCTTTCCCCGCCGCTCGACCGGCTGATCTGGCCGTACTGGTTCATCGAGATCATCCACCGCTACGACGCGGACAATTTCAGCGCCCTTTTGTCCTGCGACAAAAGCGTCGTCGACTTTCTGTGCGACCGGCTGTTTGACGTCGGCATGGACGAGGCGGTGCGCCGTCTGCAATACTACCGCGCCTCGGCCCCCGCGCTCGACGCCGAGGCCCGCGCGTGGTTCCAGAGCGAGGCGCCGCACCTTAAGGACATTCTGGTCGACTACGTCCGCCGCCACCGGGACGCCTATTGATTTCCGTTTCCTCACTGCACCTTCAATTCTGCCAGACAGGACAAAAGCAGGCACTCTTTTCGAGTGCCTGCTTTTATCTTACCCGGCGCAAACCGTCAAACATCTGCCGCCTTTTTATGTATCCCCCACAAAAATATCCAGTGTGAAAAAGAAGTTTACATATCCATTCTGCTGATAGCAGCCATATCGGCTGTTGTGCTGCTCTAAGATGCTTTTCACAATGCTCAATCCAATCCCCTGACTGGGCAGCCGTGTTTTTTCCTGCCCGTCTGCACTGAAGTTTCTTTCCCAAATTTTTTCCAA
>CAKUPI010000132.1 GCA_934675045.1 uncultured Eubacteriales bacterium | reverse complement strand
GTACAATGCTCTCGCGGTGAACCACGACGTCAATGCGCTCGGGCGGCAGGTCAAACAGCCAGCGCGCCTCGATGACTTCAAAGCCCTTGTTCATCAGGGTAGAGGAATCGACGGTGATTTTGGCGCCCATGTTCCAGCTCGGATGCCTGAGCGCCTGCTCGGGCGTCACGCCGCGCAGCTCCTCGGCGGTCTTTCCGAAAAAGGGGCCGCCCGAGGCTGTCAGGACAATGCGCGACACCTCGCGCGGCTGGCCGCAGCGCAGGGCCTGAAAGACCGCCGAGTGCTCGGAGTCGACGGGCAGAATCTCGACGCCGCGCTTTCTGGCCCGCTCCATCACCAGTGCGCCGCCGCACACGAGCGATTCCTTGTTGGCCAGTGCCAGCGTCTTTCCCGCTTCAATGGCGGCCAGCGTGGGCTCGAGTCCGGCGATTCCGACCGCCGCGTTGAGCACAATGTCGGCCTGCGGCAGGGAGGCTGCGGCGCACACGCCTTCCGCTCCGGCGAGCACCTTGACGGGCGTGTCGGCCAGACGGCCGCGAAGGCGCAGCGCCTCCTTTTCGTCCGCCAGCGCGACGTATTGCGGCAAAAACGCCCTTGCCTGCTCCTCCAGCCGCCCAGCGCTGCGCCCGGCGGCCAGCGCGCAAACGGAAAATCCGCCGCCGCGCACGACGTCGAGCGCCTGCACGCCGATAGAGCCTGTCGAACCAATGATGGAAATCTTCTTCATATCGCCCTGCCTTTTTTTCCTTCGGACTTATAGTATGCCGGTGAAGGTCAGCATTATTTCAAAAAGCGGCGCCGTAAACAAAACGCTGTCAAAGCGGTCGAGCACGCCGCCGTGCCCGGGAAAGAGCTTGCCGTAATCTTTGATGCCGCAGTTGCGCTTGATGAGCGACATGGCGAGGTCGCCGCATTGCCCGACCGCCGCGCCCACGGCGCCGGCCAGCGCCAGCAGCCAATAATCGGGCTGCACGTCAAGGCCCCGGCTGATGGCAAAGCCGAACAGCAGCATGCCGATCACGCCGCCGGCCAGCCCGCCGACGGCCCCTTCGACCGTTTTCTTCGGGCTGACGTGCGGGGCCAGCTTGTGCCTGCCGCAGCATCTTCCCACTATGTAGGCGGCGCTGTCGCTGCACCACGCGGCGATAAAGGGCATCAGCAGATACCAGCGCCCCTGATCGCTCGCCATCATGATGCGAATGATGGAGGACAGCAGAAAGGGGATGACAAAGGCCCCCAAAAATCCCTCGGCCACCTGCGAAAAGCCGAGGCGCTTGTAGTCGAAAATGGCCCAGATAAAGCTGATGCAGGCATAGGCGTAAACGCCGGCCAGCAGCGCCTCTCCGCCGCCGAAGCAGGTCAAAAGCGGCATACAGCCGGCAAAGGCGCAGGACACCCACAGCAGCGGATGCCCTTTGAGCGCGCCGGTGGCGCCCAGCAGCTCGTAGGCCGCAATGGCGCACAGGGCGCAAAAGGCGGCAACCGCCGCCGCGGGAGGCAGCATGTAAATGATGACAATAAAAACAGCGATGGCCACAGCGGCGGTGATCAGTCTCGTTTTCATCCTATTCCTCCGTAACGGCGCTTGCGCCGCTGGTATTCCAAAAGAGCGCTTTTGAGCTCGGCCTGGTCAAAGTCGGGCCACAGCACATCGCTGAAAACAAACTCGGTATAGGCCAGCTGCCACAGCAGAAAGTTGGAGATTCTGCGCTCGCCGCCCGGGCGTATCAGCAAATCCGGGTCGGGCAGGCCGGCCGAGTACAGCCGGCTTTCGATCATTTCCGGGGAAATGCCGGCCGCGTGCAGGCTGCCCGCTTCACACGCCTCTGCCAAAGAGCGGCAGGCCCGCGTCAGCTCGTCCCGGCCTCCGTAGTTGAGGCAGACGTTGACGCGCATACCGCTCGTTTTCTCCGAAATTTTTTCCGTTTCGGCGATCAGGCTGCGAAGCTCTGCGCTCAGGGGCGAAAGGTCCCCGAAAAAATACAGGCGGATGTTCTTTTTCTGCATGTCGCGAATGGACTCATGCAAATATTTTTCCAGCAGCCGCATGATGGCCGCCACCTCGTCGGCCGGCCGCTTCCAGTTCTCGGTGGAGAAGGCGTAAACGGTCAGCACCTCGACGCCCCACTGCTCCAGCGTGTCCGCCGCCTTGCGAAAGGCCTCGCTCCCCGCCGAATGTCCGGCGGTGCGCGGCAGCCCGCGCTTTTGCGCCCAGCGCCCGTTGCCGTCCATGATAATGGCGACATGGCGGGGGATTTTGGTGGGGTCCAGCTCAGCTGCTTGCTGTTTTTTTGAAAACCAAGCCACTTGCACAACCCTTTCCCAGTACATTCATAGTTTAAGGCGGCGTGTTACCGCCGCCTCAAATCGCTGTTAAATCTCCAAAAGCTCCTTTTCCTTGCGCGCGACCTCTGCGTCGCATTCCTTGCAGAACTTATCGGTCAAATCCTGCACTTCTTTTTCCAGCTGCTTCAAATCGTCCTCGGTCAATTCCGACTTCTTTTTCATGTCTTTGAATTTGTCCATGGCGTCGCGACGGATGTTGCGCATGGCGACCTTACCCTCTTCGCCCTGCTTGCGCACGCCCTTGATCAGCTCTTTGCGGCGCTCTTCGGTCAGCTGCGGGAAAACCAACCGGATGATTTTTCCGTCATTCTGCGGGTTGATGCCGATGTCCGAAGCCTGAATGGCCTTTTCAATGGCCTTGAGCGCGCCGGCGTCCCACGGCTGAATAGCGAGAACGCGCGGCTCGGGCGCGGAAATGGACGCCAGCTGGTTGACCGGCATGCTGGAGCCAAAGTATTCGATCGACAGTTTATCCAGAACGCCCGGGTTGGCGCGGCCGGCGCGGATGCTGGAAAATTCGTGCTTGAGAACATCAAGGGTCTTCTGCATCTTTTCCTGATAGGGGGTGCAAAGCTGATTCATGATGATTCCTCCAATAATGGTAGTTTAGGATTCGCGCCCGGTACCGATGTACGAGCCGATGTGCTCGCCCATAATGACGCGCCGGATATTGCCGGGGTCTTTCAGTGCAAACACGAGTACGGGGATGTTGTTGTCCATCGAAAGGGTCGTCGCCGTCGAGTCCATAACGGCCAAGCCGCGGCTGAGCATCTCGGAATAGGTGATGTTGTCCAGCCGGCGGGCCGTTTTGACCTTGTTCGGGTCGGCGTCGTACACGCCGTCGATGTTCTTGGCCAGCAAAATGACGTCGGCGCCGATTTCCGCGGCGCGCAGGGCCGCTGCGGTGTCGGTCGAGAAAAACGGATTGCCGGTGCCGCAGGCAAAGATGACCACTCTGCCCTTTTCCAGATGCGAAATGGCCTTGAGCCTGATGTACGGCTCGGCAATTTTGTTCATGTCAATGCCGGTCTGCACCCGCACCGGAACATGGTTGTTCTCGAGCACGTCCGCCAGCGCCAGGGCATTGATGGTGGTGGCCAGCATACCCATGTGGTCGGCACGGGTGCGCTCCATGCGCCCGCCGCCGTCCTTGATGCCGCGCCAGAAGTTTCCGCCCCCGACCACGACGCCAATCTGCACGCCGAGCTCGGAGCACTCTTTGATGGCCTTGGCAACGCTGTCGACGACGTCGAAGTCAAGGCCGATTTTCTTATCTCCCGCAAGGGCTTCGCCGCTGATCTTCAGCAGCACACGCTTAAACTTAGGAGTATCCATCTCTTCCTCCTGCTTTTTATGAGAAGGCCGAACAACCCGGTCCGACATTTCCCTATGTTTCTCTTCTATTCTAAACTAAAAACGCCGTTTTGAAAAGGCTATTTTCCATTGTTCAAAATCTTTTTAAGATATTGCCCGGTGTACGACCGCTCGACCGCCGCCACCTGCTCGGGCGTTCCCTGCGCCACAATGGTGCCGCCGCGGTTGCCCCCCTCGGGCCCGAGGTCGATGATATAATCGGCGGTTTTGATGACGTCCAGATTGTGCTCGATGACGACGACGCTGTTGCCGGCGCTGACCAGCGCCTGAAGCACGTCGATGAGCTTGTGCACGTCATACATATGCAGGCCGGTCGTCGGTTCGTCCAGAATATAAATGGTGCGCCCGGTCGCCCGGCGGGCCAGCTCGGTGGCCAGCTTGACGCGCTGCGCCTCGCCGCCCGACAGCGTGGTCGAAGGCTGTCCGAGCTTGATATAGCTCAGACCGACGTCGTAAAGCGTTTGCAGCTTCTTGCGAATACGGGGGACGTTTTCAAAAAAGCTCAGCCCCTCTTCCACCGTCATTTCGAGAACTTCGTGAATGTTTTTCCCCTTGTAGCGAATCTCAAGGGTTTCGCGATTGTACCTCTGCCCCTTGCAGACGTCGCAGGGGACGTAAATGTCGGGCAAAAAGTGCATTTCGATTTTGAGCAGGCCGTCTCCCGCGCACGACTCGCAGCGGCCGCCCCGCACGTTGAAGGAAAACCGCCCCGGGCCGTAGCCGCGGGCGCGCGCCTCCTGCGTTTTGGCAAAAATCTCACGGATGTCCCCGAACACGCCGGTATAGGTGGCGGGGTTGGATCGCGGTGTCCGCCCGATGGGCGACTGATCGATGTTGATGACCTTGTCGAGAAACTCCAGCCCTTCAACGTCCTCGTGCGCGCCGGCGCGGGTGCGGGCGCCGTTCAGGTCGGCGGCAAGCCGCTTGTAGAGTACCTCGTTGATCAGCGAGCTTTTGCCGGAGCCGGACACGCCGGTGATGCACGTCAGCGTGCCGAGCGGAATGGCGGCGTCGACGTTTTTCAGGTTGTTTTCGCGCGCGCCGCGGATGACCAGCCGGTTTCCGCTGCCGGGGCGGCGGGAGGCGGGAATGGCGATTTTTCTCGCGCCGGACAGGTACTGCCCCGTCAGCGAGTTCGGGCACTGCATGATTTCCCGCGCCGTGCCGGTCGCCATGATCTGCCCCCCGTGAATGACGGCCCCCGGCCCGACGTCGATGATGTCGTCGGCCTCCAGCATGGTCTCCTCGTCGTGCTCAACGACGATCAGGGTATTGCCCAAATCGCGCAGGCGCTTAAGGGTTTTTAGCAGCTTGTGGTTGTCGCGCTGGTGCAGGCCTATAGACGGCTCGTCCAGAATATACAGCACCCCCATCAGCTGTGACCCGATTTGCGTCGCCAGGCGGATGCGCTGGCTTTCGCCGCCCGACAGGCTGCCCGCCGAACGCGACAGCGTCAAATAATCCAGCCCGACGCTCTGCAAAAAGCCCAGCCGGGCGCGGATCTCCTTGAGAATCTGGCGGGCGATCATGGCCTGCTTTTCGCCCAGCTGCGGCTCAAGGGCGTTGATGAAGTCCAGCGCCTCGGTGACGGTAAACTCGGTGAAGGCCGCAATGGACAGGCCGCCGACGGTGACAGCCAAAACCTCTTTTTTCAGCCGCTTGCCGCGGCAGTCCGGGCACGGAACGGGGCTCATGCACTCCTCGATTTCCG
>CAKUPI010000131.1 GCA_934675045.1 uncultured Eubacteriales bacterium | reverse complement strand
GGCCAGCAGGTTGTTGGGCAGCAGCGGGTACAGAATCTTGGAGCCGTCCAGCGGCGGTACGGGAATGAGGTTGAATACGGCCAGTCCGGCGCTGATGGAGGCCGTGACGATCAAAAACTGCGCCACAGCGGCCAGAATCCTGTTGGTGCTGAAAAACAGAATGCCATAGGCGATGAAAAAGCAGACAAAGCAGAGCAGGATGTTGGCGACAGGGCCGGCCAGAGCCGTCAGCGCAATGCCGCGCTTTCGGTGCTTAAAATACAGGGGGTTGATGGGCACCGGCTTGGCCCAGCCGACGCCGGCCACCAAAATACACAGAAAGCCGATGGGATCGAGGTGATCGAGCGGGTTGAGTGTCAGCCGCCCCGCGTCGCGGGCTGTGGGGTCTCCCAATGCGTAAGCGGCCCAGCCGTGCGCCATTTCATGAAAGGTGATGGCCAAAAGCGCAGCCGGAATAATGATGAAAAGGTCTCTCAGCGATGTGGTAAATAAAATGGCGGGTTCCTCCCTTTCGGACGGCTTGCGCCGCGATTGACGTCAGATTACATCGTTGCGGATCAGGTCTTCAAAGCTCTCACGGCGCACGACGACCCTGCCCTTCCCGTTTTGGATCAGCACCACAGGGGGTCTGGGCAGGCGATTGTAGTTGGAGGCCATGGAGTAGGTATACGCGCCTGTCGAGAAAACGCACAGGATATCGCCGCGCTGTGCGCGCTGAAGCCGGATGTCACGGCTGATCATATCGCCGCTTTCGCAGCATTTTCCGGCGATGGTCACGGTCTCGGTCTTTTCCTGCGCAGCCTTGCCGACAATGCAGGCGTCGTACTGCGCCTGATACAGCGCAAAGCGGGGGTTGTCCGGCATACCGCCGTCGACGGCGACGTAGGTTCTGGCGCCCGGCACGGCCTTGACCGCTCCGACCGTATACAGCGTGACGCCGGCGGTGCAGAGAATCGAGCGCCCCGGCTCCACAACGACGGTCGGCACCCCGATGCCGTATCGGGCACAGCTCTGGCGCACCGCCTGCCCCAAAAAGCCGATCATCTCGGAAACGGGAACCGGCTTGTCGCTCGACAGATACTTGACGCCAAAGCCGCCGCCCAAGATGAGCTCGCGCAAATCAAAGGCAAAATCGCGCCGCAGCCCGGCAAACAGCCTGACCATGACATCGGCGGCGATGCCGAAAGGCTCTTTCAGAAAAATTTGCGAGCCGATGTGGCAGTGAAGCCCGCAGAAATCCAGGTGATTGCAGCCCTGCAAAAGCCTTGCCGCCGCGTAGACCTGACCGTCCTCGATGCCAAAGCCGAACTTGCAGTCGTTGTGGCCGGTGCTGATGAACTCGTGGGTATGGGCGTTGACGCCCGGCTTGACGCGCAGCAGCACCCTGACGCGCCTGCTGCGCTCGGCGCAGATGCCCTCTAACCGTTCAATCTCGTCAAAGCAGTCGATGACAACCGAGCCGATGCCGCAGTCAACGGCCTGTATCAGCTCGGCGTCGCTTTTGTTATTTCCGTGGAAATGCAGGTGCGAGGCCGGAAAGCCGGCGTGCAGCGCGGTGTAAAGCTCCCCGCCCGACACCACGTCGGCATTCATGCCCTCGCTTTGCAAAATGGGGTAGATAAAGCTGGAGCACAGGGCTTTGCTGGCATACGCAACCTGAAAGCGCTCTCCGAACTCGCGGTGCATGGCTTGCGTATAAGCCCTGCACTGCCGGCGGACGGCCGACTCGCTGATGAGGTAGGCGGGCGTTCCGAAGGTGTGGGCCGCCTCCTCGAGATCGAGGCCGTCAAAGCACAGCCGCCCCTGCGGATTGAGGGAAAAAAACTCGCTGAACAGTTGCTCTTTCATACGCTGCCTACTCCCCCAAGCCGGTAAAGATCTCTTGGATCACATCGTCTCTTCCTGTGTGCTTTTCTGCGGAGAACATGATGACCGGAACCGACTCGGGCAGCGCCAGTCCGGCGCGCACGGCGGAGAGATGGGCCGCCGTCTGCGACGGCTTCAGCTTGTCGGCTTTGTTGGCGATAACGGCCAGCGGCAGCCGGTAAGACAGCGCCCACTCCGCCATCAGCTTGTCGTCTGCCGTCGGGTCGTGCCGGATGTCGACAATGAGGATAAAGCGATGGATGTTCTGCATATCGGCATGCAGATACTCGTCGATAAGAGCCGAGTAGCGTTCCTTTTCCCGGATAGAGGTCTTGGAATAGCCATAGCCCGGCAGATCGACAAGCCACAGCTTGTTTTCCGCCAAAAACAAATTGACAAAAACCGTTTTCCCCGGCGACGCGCTGACGCGGGCAAATCCCTTCTTTCCCACAAGGGAGTTGATGGTCGAGGATTTTCCCACGTTGGAGCGGCCGGCAAACACAATACGCGGACGGCCGTCTTTGGGAAAGCCTGAAGCGTCGGTCGCCGAGCGGACAAACTCTGCGTTGCGCAGTATCATAGGCGCTTACCTGTACGTATGCGCCGGGACCGGATGTCCCTGCGGCAGAATGGAGACCGGCGCCGCCTGCCCGTCCGCCGGACTGTCGCCGCATTGCGGCTTCAGCTCCGAGCCAAAGATGACGTCGACGACCTGATCCATGTGGGAAACGCAGATAAAGTTGAGATTCTGGAAAACGGTCGGATCGATTTCAGACAGGTCCGGGCGGTTGTCCTCGGGAACCAGAACGGTTTTTACGCCGGCACGGAAGGCGGCCATGGTTTTCTCCTTCAGGCCGCCGATGGGCAGAACGCGGCCGCGCAGCGTGATTTCGCCGGTCATGGCGAAAAAGCGTGAAACCGGCCGGCCGGTCAGCGCCGAAATGACTGCGGTGGCCATGGCGATTCCGGCGGAAGGCCCATCCTTGGGCACGGCCCCTTCGGGGAAGTGAATATGAATGTCTTTTTTCTGGTAAAAATCTTCGGCGATGCCGAGCTCGCTTGCGCGGCTGCGGATATAGGTCAGCGCAGCGCGCGCCGATTCCCGCATCACATCCCCGAGGTTGCCGGTCAGCTCGATTTTTCCGGTGCCCGGAATGGCTACGGCCTCGACCTCCAAAAGCTCGCCGCCGACCCGGGTCCAGGCCAGCCCGTTGACCAGCCCGCACTCCGGCTTGGCCGTCATCTTTTCGTTTTTGAACTTGGGAACCCCGAGGAAGGCGCCGAGATTGTCCTCGGTCACGCGCACCTGCTTGCAGCCGGTTTCCACAATCTTTCGATCGGCCTTTCGGCACAGCTTGGCCAGCTCGCGCTCCAGCGTGCGGACGCCCGACTCGCGTGTATACTCGGAGATCACACGCCGGTACAACGCGTCGCTCAGCCGCAGCTGCGAGGCCTTGAGCCCGTGCTTTTTCAGCTGCTTGGGCATCAGGTGCTTTTTTGCGATTTGCAGCTTTTCCTCGTCGGTGTACGAGCTCAGCTCAATGACCTCCATACGGTCAAGCAGCGGCGCCGGAATGGTGTCAAGGGTATTGGCCGTGGTGACGAACAGAACATCCGACAGGTCAAACGGCAGCTCGATGAAGTGGTCGCGGAAGGCGGTGTTCTGCTCGGTGTCGAAAACCTCGAGCAGCGCCGAGCTGGGGTCGCCCTTATAATCACTGCCCAGCTTGTCGATTTCATCGATCAAAATCAGGCAGTTGCGGCTGCCCGCCTGCAAAAGGGCGTTGATGATGCGCCCCGGCATGGCGCCGATGTAGGTCTTGCGATGGCCGCGGATGTCGGCCTCGTCACGCACGCCGCCCAAAGACAGCCGCGCGTATTTGCGCCCCATGCAGCGTGCAATCGAACGCGCCACCGAGGTTTTTCCGACGCCCGGCGGGCCGACCAGACAGAGAATCTGCCCTTTGATTTCCCCCGTCATGCTCTTGACGGCAAAAAACTCAAGAATGCGCTCCTTGACCTTTTCCAGACCGTAATGGTCGGCCTCCAGGATTTCCTGCGCCTTCTGAATGCTCTGATTTTCCTTGGTGACGGTGGTCCAGGGCAGCTCCAGACAGGTGTCCAGATAGCTGCGGATCACGCCGCTTTCCGGCGAAGACGACTGCATTTTGCCCAGCCGCCCGGCCTCTTTGACCAGCTTGTCGCGGACCTCCTGCGGAAGCCCGGCCGCCTCGATTTTGTCGAGATAGGCCTGCGACTCGCTCAGGCTGTCCTCCCCTTCACCCAGCTCCTCGTTGATGGCCTTGAGCTGTTCGCGCAGAACATAGTCGCGCTGGTTTTTGTCAATCTGCTCCTTCACCCGGTTCTGCAGCTCGGCCTCAAGGGTCAAAACCTCGATTTCCTGCATGAGGATGCGGCTGAGCAGCGTCATCCGGCGGCGCGGGTCGGACAGCTCAAGCAGCTGCTGCTTGTCCTCGCTGCGCAGCTGAATATTCTGTGCGATATAGTCGGACAGAAAGGCCATATCATCGTTTTCCATCACGCTGAGCAGAATATCCCCCGTCATTTTGGGCGCCAGTTCGGAGTACTGCATGAAAAGCTCCCGAACGCTGCGCAAAAGGGCGTGGTCGCGCTTGGTGACCGGAGTCGTCCGTCTGGCGGAGTATTCCGTAATGTGCGCGGCGAGGTACGGATCGGTACACACCAGCTCGTCCAGCCGCGCGCGGCTCTCCCCTTCGACCAGAACGCGAAAGCCGTTGCCCGACACCTTTAAAATCTGCCGTACACGCGCCACCGTGCCAATGGTGTGCAGGTCTTCATATCCGGGGTCCTCAACGCGGACATCCTTTTGCGCAACGAGAAAAATGCGCTGGCCGCCCGCCATCGCCTGCTCCAGCGCCTTGATGGACTTGACCCGTCCTACGTCGAAATGGAACAGAACATTGGGGAA
Organism: uncultured Eubacteriales bacterium; assembly: GCA_934675045.1. Taxonomy (GTDB): domain Bacteria; phylum Bacillota; class Clostridia; order Oscillospirales; family Butyricicoccaceae; genus Ventrousia. Next base: position 711 of record CAKUPI010000131.1, on the reverse strand, counting down.
AATGGTGATGCCGCGAAGGGCCAGAGTCGGTATATGATAAGTCTTGGTTTCATTCACTTTTGTGCTTCTTTTCGCTTGAATCGTCGCCATAGTAACCTCCTATGTATAGGTTACGTTATTATACAATATTACCGCAAATATTGCAAGTTATCTGATATTTAATTAACAATCTATTTGCAAAACTCGTCAAACTGGCTATTTCAGGCGCTTCTGCGCAAAATCCCTTGTTGATTTTACACCTGTTATGTGATACTCTATGAAACGAAAGTTGCCTTGCAACACGTACAAGTATCCAAAAATTGAAAAGGGAGGTTCAACTGGATGTATAAGTACGTAATTAAGCGGCTTCTGCTCACCATTCCTGTCCTCATCGGCGTCACCTTTATCGTGTTTACGATTATGGCGTTGACGCCCGGCGACCCGGGCAGGCTGATTCTCGGGCAGACGGCAAAACAAGAGGCGGTCGACCAGCTCAACCGCGAGCTCGGGTACGATCAGCCTTTCTTTACGAGGTTTTTTGACTACATAAAAAACATCGTAACCAAGCTCGACTTCGGCGAGTCCTACCGCACGCGCAAGCCCGTGTTCGACGAAATCTGGGCTCGCTTTCCCCACACCCTAAAGCTGGCTGTATTTTCCATCATTTTCAGCTCCTTGCTGGGCGTGTCGCTTGGTATTCTGTCGGCTGTAAAGCAGTATACCTTTATCGAT
>CAKUPI010000130.1 GCA_934675045.1 uncultured Eubacteriales bacterium | reverse complement strand
GTCATGTACCGCGCCGTGCAGAACGCCCGGCTCAGCCTGCGCTATTTCAAGGGGGAGCCGCGTCCCGAGCTGCTCGGGCGGCTGCTGTCCGCCGCCGACGAGCTCAAGGCCTGCATGATAGAGCCGGACACGCTGCTGCGGCTGAGCGGCGGCCTGCCCGACAAGCTGCGCGATATCGCCCATATTTACGCCTGCTACTGCGCGCTGTGCCAAACCGAGGGCCTCGACGGAAAGGACCTCATCACGCAGGCGGCCGAGGCGCTGGAAAAAACCGACCTTCTGCGGGGCGCCGACCTGTACATCGACGATTTTTCCGGCCTGACCCGGCAGGAATACGCCCTGTTGGGGCGGCTGCTGCGCCGTGCGCACAGCGCGGCGGCGACGCTGCTGCTCGGGGAGGACGAAAAGCTGTTCGCCGAGCAGTACAAGACGCTCGGACGCCTGCAAAGGCTGGCCGACAGCACCCAAAGCGCATGTGAAAAGCTTGTCCTTCCGCCCAGACCGCAGCAGAGGCCCGAGCTGGCCTTTTTGGAGCGCAGCCTGTTTTCCTTTGACGCGGCGCCCTTCGAGGGGCCGTGCGGCGCGGTGCAGCTCTTTGACGCGCCCGACATGCAGAGCGAATGCGAGCTGGCCGCGGCGCTGATGCGGCAGCGGCTGCTGTCAGGCACGCGCGCGCGGGAAATGGCCGTCGTCTGCGGCGGCCCCGACGAGTACGGCGAAAAGCTCGAAAACGCCTGCGCGCGCTTCGGCGTGCCGGTTTTTGTCAGCCGGCAGCAGGATATTCTGAAAAAGCCGGCCTTTCTCGGCGCGCTGGGCGGCCTGCGCGCGCTGCTCGACGGCATGCGGACAGACACCGTGCTGACCTGGCTCAAGGCGGGGCTGACCGGCCTGCGGCGCCCCGAGCGCGAAAGGCTGGAAAGCTACCTTTTGCTGTGGAACCTGTCGGGCAGGCGCTGGGAGACGCCGTGGACGCTGTCGCCGGCCGGCTTTTCGGGCGGGCAAGCGGAGCCGTCTGTGCTGGAAGAGCTCAACGCGCTGCGCCTGCGGGTCTGGGCGCCCTTGCAGGGGCTGCGGGAGGAGCTGGACACATGCCGCACGGGCAGCGACTTTGCGTGCGCGCTGCTGCGGTACTGGGAGCGCACGGCGCTGGAGGAGCGGCTGAACGAGCGGGTCGAGGCGCTGCTGAAGGCCGATCGCCGCCGCGAAGCCGCCGAATACGGCCAGCTGTACACCATTCTGCGCGAGGCGCTGGAGCAGTTTAAGCGGGTCGTCGGCGCGCAGGAGATGGATGCCCGCCAGTTTTTCGGGCTTTTGGAGCTGATGCTGTCGCAGTACGACGTCGGCGCCATACCGGTGTCGCTCGACTGCGTGGTCATGGGGGATTTTGAGCGGCTGTCGCTGACCGGCGTGCGGCATTTGTTTGTGCTGGGCGCGCGCGACGGCCTGCTGCCCCCGGTGCCGCCGTCGGGAACACTGCTCAGCGAGCCGGAGCGCATTCTGCTCGAGGGCGTGGGCATCGAGCTGACCCAGACGGCCGAGGAGCGCGCCTTTGAGACGCAGAGCGCCGTTTACCACGCCTTTGCCTCGCCGTCGGACAGCATCACCGTTTTGTGCCCGGGCACCGGGGCCGACGGCGGCGAGTGCCGCGAAAGCTATCTGGTGCGCCGCATCCGGTCGCTTCTGCTCGATCTGCGGGCGCAGCGGGGAGATGAAAGGCTGCGGCAGCTGTCGCTGACGGCGCCGGTGCCCGCCTATGAGCTGGCCTGCACGGCGGCCGGAGGCGGGGGCGGGGAGCCGGGCGCTTTTGCGCTGCAAAGCCTGTCGCAGGACGCGCGCTGGGCGGAAAAAATCGCCCGCCTGCGCCGTTATGCCGGCGCGCCGCGCGGGCCGGTGCGCAAGCCGGAGAACATCCGGGCGCTGTACGGCGAAAAGGTCCGCATGACGGCGTCGCGCGTGGAGCGGGCCGAAAGCTGCCGTTTTTCGTACTTTATGCAGTACGGCCTGCGGGCCAAGCCGGTCCGAAGCGCCCGCCTGGGCGCGCCGGAAATCGGAACGCTGGTGCACTATATCATCGAAAACGCCGTGCGCGACCTGTGCGGGGGGCGCTTTCACCGGCCGGCCGAGGCGGCCGCGCACTGGGCGGGGCGCTACGTGCAGGACATTCTGGGCGGAACGTCGGACAAGCCGGCCCGGTTTGCGGGACTTGTCCGTGCGCTGTCGCGTCACGCCGCCGCCATTGTGGAAAACGTGTGGGAGGAAATCTGCGCTTCGGATTTTGTCCCGCTTCAGTTTGAAATGTCCTTTGGCGCGGGCGGGGAGCTGCCGCCCCTTGAGCTGCGCTCGGGGGACATCACGCTTGCCGTCGGCGGCAAAATAGACCGCGTCGACGGCTACATCCGGGGGGACAGGCTGTACCTTAAGGTGGTCGACTACAAAACGGGCACTAAGAGCTTCAGGCTGTCCGACGTGCTGTACGGCCTCAATATGCAGATGTTTATTTACCTGCTCATGCTGGAAAAGGGGGCGTCGTCGACCCTTCTGCGTCTGGCGGAGGAAAAAATGCAGGGGCACGCCGGCGGGCTGGAAGTCGGCGGGGCGCTGTACGTTCCGGCAAAGGACCCCTTCGTCACGGCGGCGCAGGGGGAGGACGCCGATACCATTCGCGAGCGGCTGGACAAGGCGCGCCGCCGCATCGGCATTGTCAGCGGTGACGCCGGCGTGCTGGCCGCGATGGAGCACGCGCCGGAGGGGCGCTACCGCTTTTTGCCCGTGTCGCTTGGGAAAACGGGCGAGATTTCGGCGCTGTCCTCGGTGGCGAGCGCCGAGCAGTTCGGACGGCTGCTGCGCCGCGTCGAGGGCACGCTGTCCGGGCTGGCCGACAGGCTGGCCGGCGGCGATATCGAGGCCACGCCGCACCGGACGGAAAAGGGGCGGTCGGTGTGCAGCACCTGCGATTACCGCGCCGCCTGCCATTTTGACGAAAACATGAAAAAGGATGCGCTGCGCTATCTGCCCAAGCTGCGCGACAGCCAGGTGCATGCCCTGCTGGAAGAGGAGGAAAACCATGCCGGTTCAGTTCACGGACCAACAGAAAAAGGCGATTGACAGCCGCGGCGGCCGGCTTTTGGTGTCGGCGGCGGCCGGATCGGGGAAAACGGCTGTGCTGGTGCAGCGCGTGATTGAGCTGGTGTGCGGAAGCGAGGACCCCATCGACGTCGATCGCCTGCTGGTCGTCACCTACACCAACGCGGCGGCGGCCGAAATGCGCTCCAAAATCGCGTCTGCGCTGCTGGACAGGCTGGCACTGGAGCCGGGCAACGCCCGTCTGCGCCGTCAGCTGGCGCTGCTGCCCGGCGCCCGTATTCAGACGGTGCATTCCTTCTGCATGGAGCTGGTGCGCCAGAACTTCGCGCAGTGCGGCGTTTCGCCCGATTTTTCGCTGGCAGACGAAACCGAGTATGCACTGCTCAAGGACGCCGCCATGGAGGAGACGCTCGAACGGGCCTACGCGCAGGCGTCGCCCGAGTTTGAAGGGCTGCTGCGCGCCTTTTGCGAAGAGCGCGGCGACGACCGGCTGGCCGGCATTGTGCGGGAAATTTACGAGCGGCTGCGCAGCCACCCCGACCCGGACGGGTGGCTGGAGCGGGTCGGGAGCCGGCAGGAGGATTTTCCGCCCGAGCAGACCGGCTGGGGAGCCTATCTGCTGGACTGTGCGCGGGCAAGCCTGCGCTTTGCCGCCGGAGGACTGGAGCGCACGCTGCGGGCGCTGGAGGCGGCGCCCGACCTTTTGCAGAAATACCGGCCGGTGCTGACGGAGCTTTTGGAATACGCCGACGCTTTGGAGCGGGCCATGGCCGAGGGCTGGGACAGCGCCGTGCGCTGCTGCCGCGCCTTTTCCAATCCGCGCCTGCCCTCGGTGCGCGGCGGCGACGAGGCGCTCCGCGCGCGGGTCAAGGCGGCGAAAAGCGCCTTTGCCGTGCGTGTGCAGGACATCGGCAAAAAATACCTGTGTGCCGACGCCCGAGATATCCGCGCCGAAACCGAGAAGGCGCAGCCGCTGGTGCGGGGATTGTGCGCGCTCGTGCGCGATTTTTCCGAGCGGTATGCGGCCGAGAAAAAAAGCCGCGGCCTGCTCGACTTCAGCGACCTTGAGCATCTGGCCCTTGGGCTTTTGACCGGCGGTGACGGCGGGCGCACGGCGCTGGCCGAGGAGCTTTCCCTCTCGCTGCGCGAGCTGCTGGTCGACGAGTATCAGGACACCAACGAGATTCAGGACCGCATTTTTGACGCCGTCGCGCCGGCGCGCGGCGGGGTTTTTCAGGTCGGCGACGTCAAGCAGAGCATTTACCGCTTCCGGCTGGCAGAGCCCGGCATTTTTGTCGAAAAATACCGGCGCTATGCCGAATACGGCGATAGCGGTGCGGACAGGCACCGCCTTTCCCTCAACCGTAACTTCCGATCGCGGCCCGAGGTGCTCGAGCTGTGCAATTTCATTTTTTCCCGCGTCATGTCGAGCGAGTTCGGCGACATTGACTACGACGACAACGAGCGGCTGTACCCCGGCGCGCAGTACGCGGGCGGCTGCGCAAGCGAGCTGTGCATCATCGATATGCAGGGGGCGCAGGACGACGAGGATTCGCCGGAAAAGGCGCAGGCCGAGGCCAGATACGTCGCGTGGCGCATTGCCGGGCTGCTTGAAACGCAGTGCGTGACGGAAAAGGACGGCTCCGTGCGCCGCGCCAGACCGGGGGATTTTGCCGTTTTGCTCAGCTCCTTCCGCAGCAAGGCCCCCTATTACCGGCAAGCGCTGGAAAACCTGCACATCCCCGCCGCGGCGGGCGAGGGCGGCTTTTTTGACGCCATGGAGATTCAAATCGTGCTGTCGCTGCTGCGCATTGTCGACAACCGGCGGCAGGATGTGCCGCTGATTTCGGTTTTGCGCTCGCCGCTCTTTTTCTTTTCGCCCGACGATTTGACCGAAATCCGCGCCTTTGACCGCCAGGGCGCCTTCTGCGACGCGCTGGAAGGGGCGGCGCAGGCCGGGCGGGAGGACGCGCAGGGCTTTCTGGCCTTTCTCGACGAGCTGTGCTCGCGTGCCGTCGACATGACGGTGTCCGAGCTTTTGCAGTTTGTTTACAGCCGGACGGGGGCGATCGGCGTGTTTTCCGCGCTGGACGGCGGCGAAAACCGCGCCCGCAATCTCAGCCGGCTTTTGGGGCTGGCCATGGGCTTCGAGGGGAGATCGGCGCGCGGCGTGCACGCCTTTCTGCGCTTTATCGACCGCAAGGCCGAGGAGGGCAGCGAGCCGCCCGGCGCTCCGGCGGGCGCCGACGCCGTGCAGCTGCTCAGCATCCACAAATCCAAGGGGCTGGAGTACCCGGTCGTGTTTGTGCCCGATCTGGCCAAGAGCTTCAACACCGACGACCTCAAAAAGCCGGTGCTCTTTCACGAAAAAATGGGCATCGGCGTCAAGCTGCGCGACGAGGCGAGCCACGCGGAGTACACCTCGCAGATTTACCGCGCCGTCGCCGCCCGCATTACGCGCGAGCAGCGGGCCGAGGAACTGCGCAAGCTCTACGT
>CAKUPI010000129.1 GCA_934675045.1 uncultured Eubacteriales bacterium | reverse complement strand
GGGGTGGGCTACCGCGCGATGCCGGAAAACTGCGGCGCCTGCCCGAACTGGGCGGGCGCGCCGCCGGTGTGGTAAAAGCAGACGGCCTGATCGGCCGGCAGCGCCTTTTGCCGGGCCAAATCCATCAGCCCGCAGAGCACCTTGGCGTTGTAGACCGTCTCGACAAAGACGCCCTCGGACTGCGCCAGCGCGCGCACGGCGTCAAGGGCGCCCTCGGTCGGCACGGCGTAGCCCTGCCCGAGATACTGGCCGTAAAACCGGGCGACGTCGCGCGGACGCGCGGCGGGGCGCACGCCCAGCCGCTTCTCCAGCCCGGCGAAGATTTCGTCGGCAATGCCCCAAAAGGTCTGTTCGTCGTATTCCACGCTGACCAGATGGACGGTCACGCCGCCCAGCAGGCACAGGCCGAACAAAAGCCCGGTCTCGGTCGGCCCGGCCGACGCGCTGATGAAAACGTGGCGGAGGGGGACGCCCTGCCGTTCGGCCTGCCGGGACAGCTCAAAAGCGGCGGAGACATAGCCCAAAGCGCCCGTCACGGGGTCTGCGACGATATAGGGCTTTTTGCCCTGCGCGCGCAGAAGATCGGCCTGCTCGCGCAGGCAGTCCATGCGCCGGTATTCGTCGACGGCGCCGCAGTACAGGGTCTGCACGCCCATCAGGCGGTTGAGCAGCGCGTTGCCCTGCGGCACGCTGTCCGGGGCGGGCGCGGGCGCGTTGTGGACGACAAGGCAGGAAAGCCCCGCCCGGATACAGGCGGCCGCCGTCAGGCGGCACAGGTTGGACTGGGGCAGTCCGCCCACCAGCACCGTGTCGCAGCCCTGCGCCAGCGCCTCGCCCAGCCAGAACTCGAGCGAGCGCACCTTGTTGCCGCCCATGCCGAGGCTCATCAGGTCGTCGCGCTTGAGGTACAGGGGCAGGCCGAGCGCACCGCCCAGCCGGAGGGCCGGTTCGAGCGGGGTTTCGGCGGTCAGAAGCCGCACGCGCGGCTGGGAGTCAAGCAGCATCAAAAACACCCTTTCCGTTGTTTCCTTTATTATACGGGAAAAAAGGGGGAAACTCAACGGGGGGAGTCATTTGTAAACGTGTTGAAAATTCTTATATAAAACCATTGACAAGTTAATAATGCGCGATATAATTTATTTAGGGTTTGCGGGAGGAAAGACTATGAAAAAAAGCGTATACAGCCTTGTGCTGTCGGACGAGCTGGTCAAGCAGCTGGATCGCGCCGCCTACACGCGCGGTCAGAGCCGGTCGGGGCTGATCAACGAAATACTGGCCGAATACCTGTCTTACACAACACCGGAAATGCACATGCAGCAGGTGCTCGACTGTGCCCGGCGGCTGTTGGACGGGGGGAGCGAGATGCAGCTGGTCGCCCCGCCCTCGGGCGGCGGCATGATGCTGCGCTCGGCGCTGCACTACAAATACAATCCCACCGTGCGCTACACCGTCGAGCTGTTTCGGTCGAAAGCCGGACCGGCGGGCCGCCTGCGCGCCCAGCTTCGGACGCGCAGCGCGGTGCTTTTGGCGGACGCTGAGGGCTTTTTCACCCTGTGGGACGGGCTGGAGCGCCGCCTGCGCGGCGGCGTCGAGGCCACCATCGAGCCGGGGCGGTACACGCGGATATTCCGGCCCGAGGGGAAGGGCCAAAGCGCCCAGTCGCTCGGGGAATGCATCGCCGGGTATGTGACCCTTTTCGACCATTCCCTGCGGCTTTACTTCGAAAGCCTTGACGAGCCCGAAAGGGCGGCCGGCGAGGTGGGGCGGAGCTACGCCGCCTGGCTGAAGGCCGGAAAACCCCTGTTGTAGAATACACTTTGATTGACAGAATACACCCTGATTAAAGGAGTGAAATCCCTATGAACGTACAGAAATTGACGCAGAAATCCACCGAGGCCGTTCAGAACGCGCAGCGGCTGTCGATGGAATACGGCAACCCGCAGGTTGAGCAGGAGCACCTTTTGTCGGCGCTGACAGCCGAGCCGGACAGCCTGTGCGCCCAGCTTTTGACCAAAGCGGGCGTGGACATGCAGGCTTTTGGCAAAGAGCTGGACGGGCTGCTGAGCCGGCTGCCCAAGGTTTCGGGCGGCGCGCGCGAGCAGGATAAGATTTATATTGCGCGCGAGGTCGACGGCGCGCTCAATGAGGCCGAGGCGCAGGCCGGGCGCATGGGCGACGAGTACGTTTCGGTCGAGCATCTCATGCTGGGCCTGATCGCCCATCCGTCGAGCGCCGTTCGGAACCTTTTGAGCCGCTTCGGCGTCACCGAGCAGCGCTTTCTGACGGCGCTGAAAGAGGTGCGCGGCTCGGCCCGCGTCACAAGCGACACCCCCGAGGACACCTACGACGTCCTGAAAAAATACGGGCAGGACCTCGTCGAGCTGGCGCGCGCGCAGAAGCTGGACCCCGTCATCGGCCGCGACAGCGAAATCCGCAACGTCATCCGCATTTTGTCCCGCAAGACCAAGAACAACCCCTGCCTCATCGGCGAGCCGGGCGTCGGCAAGACGGCCATTGTCGAGGGGCTGGCGCTGCGCATTGTGCGCGGCGACGTGCCCGCCGGGCTGAAGGACCGCAAGATTTTCGCTCTTGACATGGGCGCGCTGGTGGCGGGCGCCAAGTTCCGCGGCGAGTTTGAAGAGCGGCTCAAGGCCGTTTTGAACGAGATCAAAAAGAGCGAGGGCAAAATCATCCTCTTTATCGACGAGCTGCACACCATTGTCGGCGCCGGCAAGACGGAGGGCGCCATGGACGCCGGCAACCTGTTAAAGCCCATGCTGGCCCGCGGCGAGCTGCACTGCATCGGCGCCACCACCCTCAACGAGTACCGCCAGTACATTGAAAAGGACGCGGCGCTCGAGCGGCGCTTCCAGCCGGTGACGGTGCCCGAGCCGACGGTGGAGGACACCATCTCCATTCTGCGCGGACTGAAGGAGCGCTACGAGGTGTTCCACGGCGTCAAGATTCAGGACGACGCCCTCATCGCGGCGGCGACGCTGTCCAACCGCTATATCTCCGACCGCTTCCTGCCCGACAAGGCCATCGATCTGGTCGACGAGGCGTGCGCCATGATCCGCACCGAGATCGACTCCATGCCGAGCGAGCTGGACGAAATTTCGCGCAAAATCATGCAGCACGAAATCGAGGAAGCGGCCCTTAAAAAGGAGACCAGCAAGCTTTCGCAGGAGCATTTGAAGGAAATCCAGAAAGAGCTGGCCGAAATGCGCGCGGAAATGCAGTCGATGCGCGCCAAGTGGGAGAACGAAAAAAAGGCCATTGAAGCGGTGCAGAAGCTGCGCGAGGAAATCGAAAAGGTGGGCGCGCAGATGGAGCGCGCCGAAAGCCAGTACGACTTAAACCGCGCCGCCGAGCTGAAATACGGCCGCCTGCCCGAGCTGCAAAAGCAGCTGCGCGAGCAGGAGGAACTGGCCGAGAAGTACGATCAGGGCAACAACCTGCTGCGCGACAAGGTGACGGAAGAGGAAATCGCCCGCATCGTCGCGCGCTGGACGGGCATCCCCGTCGCCAAGCTGATGGAGGGCGAGCGCGAAAAGCTGCTGCACCTTGAGGAAATCCTGCACAAGAGGGTCATCGGGCAGGACGAGGCGGTGCAGAAGGTGTCCGACGCCATTCTGCGTTCGCGCGCGGGCATTCAGAACCCCGACCGGCCCATCGGCTCCTTCCTGTTCCTCGGCCCGACCGGCGTCGGCAAGACCGAGCTGGCCCGCGCGCTGGCCGAAGCGCTCTTTGACGACGAGCGCAGCATGGTGCGCATCGACATGAGCGAATATATGGAAAAGTACTCCGTCTCCCGCCTGATCGGCGCGCCGCCGGGATACGTCGGCTATGAAGAGGGCGGTCAGCTGACCGAAGCCGTCCGCCGCCGCCCGTACTCCGTGGTGCTCTTCGACGAGGTGGAAAAGGCGCACCCCGATGTGTTCAACGTGCTTTTGCAGGTGCTGGACGACGGCCGCATCACCGACAGCCAGGGGCGGACGGTCGACTTTAAAAACACCATCATCATTCTGACGAGCAACCTCGGCTCGGCGGACATTCTGGAGGGAATGCAGCCCGACGGCACCTTGTCGGAAGAGGCGAGAAAGCATGTCGAAAGCCTGCTGCGCGTGCAGTTCAGGCCGGAGTTTTTGAACCGTCTGGACGAAATCGTCTTTTACAAGCCGCTGACGCGGGCCGAGATCACCAAAATCGTCGATTTGCTGCTGGCCGATCTGCACAAGAGGCTGCGCGATCAGCAGCTTTCGCTCGAGGTCCGCGACAGCGCCAAGGAGTATATTGTCGAGCACGGCTACGACCCGGTATTCGGCGCGCGTCCGCTCAAGCGCCTGATTCAGCGCGAGGTCGAGACGCTCATCGCGCGGATTCTGATCGGGCGCGACATTCAGCCCGGCAGCACCCTTGTCGTTCAGTGCGAGGACGGCCGCCTGACAGTGGAGGTCAGGGAGTAAAGGCGCCGGCGGGCCGCGCAGAAAGCGTGCAGGTCCCGGCGCAGGCCGCAGGCTCCCCGCAAGGCCCCTTGGGGCTTTGCGGGGGCCATCCCAAAGCGCGGTTTTGCCAAAGCCCCCTTGACAGCGGCGGCGGGATGCGCTATCATAAATACCAGTTGAATACTTTCCAGAGGGAGTAGTTTTAAACACCGTATCAACAGCATGGGGCGAAAAGGCCTCTGGTGCGGTGTCCGAACAGGTAACGAGACTCTTGGCGCCGCGGGTGCCGGGAGTCTTTTTTGATCCCCGGGCGCGGGGCCTGAGGGACGATTCAATAGTTTGTATGCACAGAAAAGGAGCTATCGTTATGGACTACGACCAAAGCCTCTGCGAAACCCTGAAGGAGCTGGGCGTTTCCCCGGAGTCGGGCCTGAGCGGTGCCGAGGCGCAAAGCCGCCTGCAAAAGCACGGGCTCAACCGTCTGGCGGAGAAAAAGGGAAAAACCCGGCTGCAAATGCTGCTCGCGCAGCTCAACGACCCCATGATCTATATCCTGTTTGCCGCCGCCGCCATCTCCTGCGCGCTGCGCGAGTTTTCCGACGCCGTCATCATTCTCGTGGTCGTCGCGCTCAACGCCGTCATCGGCATGGTGCAGGAGGGAAAGGCGCAGGACGCGCTCGCGGCCCTCAAAAAGCTCTCCTCGCCATCGGCGCTTGTCCGCCGCGAGGGCGTGCTGTGTGAAATACCGGCAGAACAGCTGGTCCCCGGCGACATTGTCGTGCTCGAGGCCGGCCGCGTCGTGCCCTGCGACCTGCGCCTGACGCTTTCGGTCAACCTCAAAATCGAGGAATCGGCCCTGACGGGCGAGAGCGTGCCCGTCACCAAGGACGCCGGCGCCGTCGTCGGCCCGAAGGCCGGGCTGGGCGACCGCGTCAACATGGCCTTCTCCTCGACCTCGGTCACCTACGGCCGCGGCGAGGGCGTCGCCGTCGGCACCGGCATGAACACGGAAATCGGCCGCATCGCCGCCATGCTCGAGGACTCGGGCGAGGAAATGACCCCGCTGCAAAAGCGGCTGGCCGACCTCGGCAAGGTGCTGGGCATTCTGGCCGTCGGCATCTGCGTCGCCCTCTTTGTTC
>CAKUPI010000128.1 GCA_934675045.1 uncultured Eubacteriales bacterium | reverse complement strand
CGCCCTCCGGCCGCGCCGGGGCCGGGGGGATTTCGCCCGCTTCGGGCGCGCCTTTTCAATGGGGTTATCCCGATTTCCGTTTATCCCCTGTCTATTTTGTTTGTTTTTTCGAATTTTTGCGGCATTTTATTGTGTATTCTTGACATTTTCCGAAAAATTTGCTATGCTTTTGTTATCGGGTAATTGGATAACGATTTTCCCCCTAACGGTTTCCGCCTTTCTTTTCACGCGATGCAGACGCATCCCGTTTCCCGGAGGACAGAGCATGAAGCTGGAACAGATTCGTCAGGCCATAGAAGTGTACAACACCGGTTCCATCAACCGCGCCGCGCAGAGCCTTTACATAGCGCAGTCCAGCCTCAGCTCCTCCATCAAGGCTCTGGAGCGGGAGCTGGGGCAGAGCATTTTTGTCCGCTCGCAGTCGGGCATTTCGCTGACCTCCTTCGGCGTCGAGTTTGTCACGCACGGCCGCGAAATCCTCAAACACATGGGGGCCATAGAGCAGTATGTTTCGCAAAGCCGCGAGCAGGTGCTCAGCTTCAACGTCGCCGTGCACTTTCTCTTTTTTGCCAGCCGCCTGTTCACCGAGCTGTGCAACCGCTACCGCGACGAGCACATCACCCTCAACTACGTTGAGGAAACCCACAGCGCCATCATTCAGGGCGTAGCCGAGGGCAAGTACGAAATCGGCCTTTTGACCATGTGCAGCATCAAAAAGCCCCAGTGGCTTGGAATGATGCGCGAGCTTGATCTGGAGTATGTGCACCTGACCTCCGCGCCCCCCTATGTCCTGCTGGGGCCCCGCTGCGATCTGCACCAGCGGACGCAGTCCGAGGTCGAGCTGGCCCAGGTCCGCGGCCGCCCGGTTATTTCCTACCCCGAAGAGCACCCCCTGCTGGCCTCCATCGACGAAGAGGTTGCCCACCGGATATGCCCGGGCAACTTTATCACGGTGTCGGATCGCGGAACCACGAACAACCTGCTGGCCCAGACGTCGGCCATTTTTCTGGGCGTTTACCATCCGCGCGCCTCGCTGGACAGCGATTTTTTCACCGGCATCCGCCGCCTGCTCCTGCGCGACGCCAATTTCATGTACGAGCTCAGCTACATCAAAAAGCGCGGGCACACCCTCTCGTTTCTGGCGCAGGAATACCTGCAAAGCATCAAGGCCCTTCTGCTCGACTGACGCCGCCCCGCGGGGGGCGGTTTTTTTCTGCGCAAAGGACGGGCGCGGCGGTCCGGTTTTTTGCAGGCCGGCGGTCCAGTTTTTTTAAGGTTGAAAAAAGCCCCTTTGTCCTGTAAGATGAATGAGGGTGCGCCCTGCCCGCGGGGCGGCGCCCCGAAACTCCGGCGCAGCGCCGGCTTCCGGCGCCTTGGCGCGCGGCGGCTTCGGCGCTATTCTGCCGCAAAAGGAAGGCCCCTTTTATGGATCTCCTGATCGCATTCTCCGTCTTTTTGGCCGCAATGGTCGTCTGTCTGGCCTCGGGCGCGTCCATGCTCATCGCCCTGACCGTCGGCCTCGCCTGCTTTTCCGGCGCCGCGCTGCACCGCGGCCACTCCCTGCGCAGCGTGGGGCACATGATTTTGTCCAGCGCGAAGAAATCCTTCATTGTGCTGCGCATCCTGCTGCTCATCGGACTGGTCACCGCCCTGTGGCGTTCGGGCGGAACCATCGCCTTTTTTGTCTACCACGGCATCCGAATCATCACGCCCTCCCTGTTTGTTCTCATCACCTTTCTGCTGTCTGCCACGCTGTCTTATGCACTGGGCACCAGCTTCGGCGTTGCCGGTACGGCCGGCGTCATCTTTATGACGCTGGCGCGCAGCGGCGGCGTCAGCGAGCTTGTCACGGCGGGCGCCGTCATCTCGGGCGCGTATTTCGGCGATCGCTGCGCCCCCGCTTCCTCCTGCGCCAACCTTGTGGCCGCCGTCACCGACACCGAGCTGTACAGCAACGTCCGGCTGATGCTGAAAACCGGCGCTCCGGCCACCGCGGCGACGCTGCTCGGCTTTTTGCTGCTGTCGCTGCGCAACCCCATTTCCGTTGTCGACCCCGCCATTCCCGAGGCGCTGCTGCGCAGCTTTGACCTGTCCTTCTGGGCCGTTCTGCCGGCGCTTTTGATGCTCGTTCTCCCCCTTGCCGGGCTTGAGGTCCGCTGGGCGCTCGCCGCCAGCATTCTCTCTTCCTTTGCCGCCACCGTGCTTTTGCAGGGCATGCCTCTGCGGGAGGCGGTTCGGACCGCCCTTCTCGGCTATGCGCCGCAAAGCGGCGCTCTGGCCCCCATCCTGTCGGGCGGCGGCGTGCGTTCGATGCTCAACGTCTGCCTCATCGTACTGCTCTCGGGCACCTTTTCCGGCATTTTCGAGGGCACCCGCATGCTCGACGACATACAGGAAAAAATCGGGCGGGCCGCCCGACGCATCGGGCTTTTTCCCACCATGGTGCTGACCAGCATCGCCACCTGCGGCGCCTTTTGCAACCAGACCATCGCCACCATGCTCGACGCCCAGCTGCTGACCGGCGTGTACGACAGCGCCGGCGCCTCGCGCAGCGAGCTGGCCACCGACATGTCCAACTCGGTGGTCACCATCGCGGGGCTTATCCCCTGGTCGATTGCCTGCGCCGTGCCCCTGCAAATGCTGGGCGCCGGCCTTTCAGCCGTTCCCTGCTGCCTGCTTTTATGGCTGACCCCCCTGTGCTACGGGCTGACCAAGCGGCGGTTTTTCAAGCGCGGCGCCCCTGCCGTTCAGGCGGGCGGGGCCGGACGCTAAAGGCGCGGGCGAGTTTTAAAACGCGGCAAAAAACCCGGATTCCGATAAGTCGGAATCCGGGTTTTGGTTTTTTGTGCCGGCGGCCTTGCCCGCCGCGGGCAAAGGCTTCAGCAGAACAGCCAGTGGGCCACGCCGGCGGAAATCTCCAGCCCAAGGGAGCGCGAAAGTGCCAGCGACGCTTCGTTGTCGGTGATAATCTGGCCAAAGGGGGTTTCGCCCCGGTCCAGCGCGGCGTTGATGCTGGCCGCCATCAGCGCGCTGGCCAGACCCCTCCGGCGGTACGCGGGCAGCACCTCGAGCAGTCCCTGCGCCCCCTCGACGTGCTGGCCGATGAAGCCGGCCAGCTCCCCGCCGCAAAAGGCGCCCAGCATCAGCCCCGCACGGATGCACTCTGTGACGTAGTCTGCCGACGCATGGGTGTAAACCTCTGCCACCTGCCCGGCGTGCCGAAGGGTCAGCCGTTCCATGTGCATACCCTCGGGAAGGGCGGCGTGCAGCGGCTCCTTTTTGGTGTAAACCGAATGATAGCAGTGCATGCAGAAGGTCAATTCCGGCAGCTGCGCGCCGGCCATTTCCAGCGCGAACTGCTGGTGCAGCAGCAGGTCAAACCCCTTTTGATGCAGCATGGGCATGCGGGGCCGCAGCGCGTCGGGGCTTTCAAAGCTGGCCGCCAAAAACTTGCCTTCGGGGTCGCGCAGCAAAACGCCGTCGTTTCCGCTGTACAGAATCTCGGCGCGGCCGCGCCGGATGCACTCGGTCATGCAGACGTGCAGCAGCGGATCCCGGCCGAGCCAGCTCAGGGCAGCTTCCCGCATGTTATTTTCCCCCAAACTTCTGCTTGGCGCGCAGCTGGTTGTTCAGAATGCGCTTGCGGATGCGCAGGTTCTTGGGCGTCACCTCAATCAGCTCGTCGTCGCTGATGAACTCGATGCACATTTCAAGGCTCATCACGCGCGGCGGCGTCAGGCGAAGCGCCTCATCCGATCCGCTGGCGCGCATGTTGGTGACGTGCTTTTTCTTGCAGACGTTGACGTTGATGTCCTCGCCCTTGGGCGACTGCCCGACCACCATGCCCTCGTAAACCTGCGTGCCGGGGCCGATGAAGAGAATGCCGCGCTCCTGCGCGTTGTACAGGCCGTAGGTGACGGCCTCGCCCGTTTCAAAGGCGACCAGCGAGCCGACCGCGCGGGTGGGAATCTCCCCCTTATAGGGCTGGAAGCTGTCAAACACCGAGCTCATAATGCCCTCGCCGCGCGTGTCGGTCAAAAACTCGTTGCGATACCCGAAAAGCCCGCGCGACGGAATGAGGTATTCGATGCGCATGCGGTCGCCCTGCGGCGACATCTGCTGCAGCTCACCCCTGCGCGCGCCCAGCTTTTCCATGACCGCGCCGACATAGTCGGCCGGCACATCGCAGACAAAGCGCTCCACCGGCTCCATGGTGACGCCGTTTTCCTCGTGCAGCAGCACCTTGGGGGCGCCGACCATAAACTCGTACCCCTCGCGGCGCATGGTTTCAATCAGAATGGACAGGTGCATTTCGCCGCGGCCCGAAACGCGGAAGCTCTCGGTCGTGTCGGTGTCCTGCACGCGCAGCGAGACGTCCTTCAAAAGCTCGCGCTGCAATCTGTCGCGCAGGTGGCGCGAGGTGACGTATTTGCCCTCGCGGCCGGCGAAGGGGCCGTTGTTGACCGAGAAGGTCATTTCGACCGTCGGCTCGGAAATGCGGACAAAGTCCAGCGCCTCGGGCGTCTCCGCATCGCAGACGGTGTCGCCGATGGTGATGTCGGCAATGCCCGACAGGCAGATGATGTCGCCCGCCCTGGCCTCTTCGATCGGGGTGCGCTTCAGCCCCTCGATCTGGAAGAGGTTGACCGCCTTGGCGCGGTAGTCGGGGTGGCTCTGGTGGTAATGGGTGACGACGATTTCCTGATTTTTGTGAATCGTCCCCCGCTCGATGCGCCCCGTGCAGGTGCGGCCGACATAGTCGTTGTAGTCGATGGAGGAAACCAGCATTTGCAGCGGGCCTTCGGGGTCGCCCTCGGGCGGATCGATGTGCGAGATGATGGTCTCAAACAGCGGCGTCAGGTCCACCATCGGGCCGTCGGGTGAAAGGGCGGCCGTTCCGTCGCGGCCCGAGCAGAAGATCACGGGGCTGTTGAGCTGCTCGTCGTTGGCGTCGAGGCTGATGAGCAGGTCGAGCACCTCGTCGACGACCTCGTCGATGCGGGCGTCGGGGCGGTCGATTTTGTTGATGACCACAATGACCTTGTGGCCCATCGACAGCGCCTTTTGCAGCACAAAGCGGGTCTGCGGCATGGGGCCTTCGGCCGCGTCGACCAGCAGCAAAACGCCGCCGACCATTTTAAGCACGCGCTCGACCTCGCCGCCGAAGTCGGCGTGGCCCGGGGTGTCGACGACGTTGATTTTGACGTCTTTGTAGTACACCGAGGTGTTTTTCGCCAGAATGGTGATTCCTCTTTCGCGTTCGAGATCGCCCGAGTCCATCACGCGGTCGGCCACCGCCTGATTTTCACGGAAAACGCCGCTCTGCTTGAGCATTTCGTCCACCAGCGTCGTCTTGCCGTGGTCTACGTGCGCGACAATGGCAATGTTGCGCAAATCGTTTCTTATCATATTGTCAAACCTCGCAAATATTGGATTCTTAACGCTTTATTATACCTCTTTTCCGCTTTTCTTGTCAACGGGCGCGCCGGGCCGCGCCGGGCTTTTGCTGTAGCACTACAATACATATTGGACAAGTGAATAAAAAGATATGAGGAATAAGGTCTCATGGGTTATAGTTGAGTTACCACACC
>CAKUPI010000127.1 GCA_934675045.1 uncultured Eubacteriales bacterium | reverse complement strand
TGAAGATCACCCGCCTGGCCTACGGCGTTCCGGTCGGAGGGCATCTCGAGTTTTCCGACGAGGTGACGCTGACGCGCGCGCTGGAGGGCCGGCAGGAGATTTAATCTGTCACCACAATAAAAAACGGAAAAGGAAGTGAGCCGACATGAAAAAGTTGATCAGCCTTATGCTCTGTCTGGCGCTTGTGATGGCCCTGCCCGCTTTGGCGGCCGACGGCGGAACGGTGACCGTCTCACTGCGCGTCGAGGGCGTCTCGGAAAATCTCGGCGTATGGAAAAACGCCCCGCTGTCCGGCGAGGCCGGTCAGCTGACGGTGGCCGACGTCGTTCGCCAGCTGGTGGGCGAGGGCCACTACGTCGAAACGGAAGGCCCCTACGGCGCCTATTTTTCCTCCATCTACGGCGAAGCGGAGGGAATGGGCACCTACGGCGGCTGGAGCTACTGCGTAAACGGCGAGGCGCCGTCGGTCAGCATGGACCAGTATGTGCTGCAGGGCGGTGAGGACATCGTTTTGTATTACGGCGATTTGAACACCCTCTTTCCCGCCGTCAAAACGGACGCCGGCCTTCTGACCCTGACGGCCAAGGTCTGGCAGGAGGGCGAGGGCGGCGCGTGGGTGCAGGCCGAGCAGCCCATTGCCGGCGTCAGCGTGTTCTGGAACGGCGAAAAGGCCGGCGAGACCGACGAGAAGGGCCAGCTGGTTCTGCCGCAGTCGCAGCCCGGCACCTACACGCTGCAAATCCGCAAGGACGGCGAGGCCATCGCCGGCTCGGACAACACCCGCTTCATGCCGGCGGTCGTCCGTCTGGCGGCCGACACCGCCGTCACGGTGGAACAAGCCCCCGTGTTTTCCGACCTTCCCCGCGGCCACCGCGCCTATGACGCCGTGATGGCCCTGTACCGCGACCGCGTCGTGCTCGGCAAGCCGGGCGGCGTTTTCGGCACCGAAGACGCGCTGACCCGCGCCGAGGCGGCCGTGCTGCTCTACCGTCTGGCCGGAAGCCCCGTCATCACTGAGGCGGCGGAGCGCGATTTGAGCACCGATGCATGGTATTACAGCGCCGTCAACTGGGCGTTTTCGCTGAACATCTTCCAGCGCGAGGGCGCCTTTGAGCCGGGAACCGCCGTTACGGCGGGCGAGCTTGCCGGTTACATTGCCGCCTACTGCGGGCACTCGGTCGAGCTGCCCAAGGAGCTGGGCATTTACGAGCCGGTCTCGCGCGCCGACGCCGCCATTTTGTTGGCCGGACTGCGGTAAAAAACCCATCCATTGCACCTGCGGGGCGGCGCCGAAGGGGCGCCGCCCTGTGTGATTTCCCGGCCGGAGCCGGAAAAGGAGAAGAACAAGGCGATGAAAAAACCATTCCGCCGCAGAAAACGCGGCGCGCGGGTCGTTCTGCGCAGCTCGGTGGTGCTGACGCTCGGCCTTTTGCTGCTGGCCGGCGGCCGTATGCTGAACCGCGGGGCGCTTCTGCTGCCGGAGCGGCAGCCGGACGCGCAGGCGTGGAACCTCGTTTTGGTCAACGGCAGCCATTTTCTGCCCGAGGACTTCAGCGTCGAGCTGACCGAGGTCGAAAACGGCCAGTCGGTCGACGCGCGGATTGCCGACAGCCTGCGGGCCATGCTGGCCGACGCGCGCAGCGCCGGTCTGGACCCCGTTGTGCGCTCGGGTTACCGCAGCCAGTCGACGCAGACCTATCTGTACAACCGCAAAATCCGCCAGTATACCGACAAGGGCTATGCCGAAGCCGAGGCGGCGGCGGCCGCGGCGCGCTGGGTGGCCCCGCCGGGGACCAGCGAGCACCAGCTCGGGCTGGCGGTCGACCTCGTCGGCCGCTCGCATCCGGTGCTGGACAAGCGGCAGGAGAACACCCCCGAGCAGCAGTGGCTGATGGAGCACTGCTGGGAATACGGTTTTGTCCTGCGCTATCCGTCGGACAAGAGCGATATAACGGGCATTGCCTACGAGCCGTGGCATTACCGCTACGTCGGCCGCGAAGCGGCCGGAGAGATGACCGAGCGGGGGCTGTGCCTCGAGGAATATCTGGAGTCTTTGACGGAACCATAAAAAATACAAATGCCGTACCCGGGCGGGTACGGCATTTTTGCGTGTTCAGGCTCAGTTTTCCAGATGAATGATGTTGAGGTCGCCGGGCAGAATGTCTTTGTCATAGGGGTTGACCGTCTGGTTTAAAAGGTCGGCGACCGCCTGGCTGTCCAGATAGACATAGCTCAGGCCCTTGTACTTGCCCGTCGACTCCACCGGCATGGCGTGGAAATGCACATTGGCGTCAAAGTCGATTTCTGCCACGACATTGCGGTAAAACCACAGCATGTCCTTGACCGGCATGTTGGTCTGGACGCTTTCGTTGACGATGGGGATGAGGTCGGTCACCTGCGACAGGCTGAAATTGTTCAGCACCTTTTTGGCGATGGCGATGAGAAAGTTGCGCTGCAGCTCCATGCGGCCGAAGTCGGACTGTGCGGTGCCGCGGTATCGGACCATTTGCAGGGCCTTTTTGCCGTTGAGGGTCTGCACGCCCTTTTTCAGGTTGATGGTGTATTTGGAGTCGGCGTCGGGGTGGTACATATCATAGGGGACGTTGAACTCCACGCCGCCGAAGAGGTCGACGATTTTGACAAACGAGGCCACGTTGACGACGCAGTAAAAGTTGGGGTAGATGTCGGTGATGTCCTGCACCTCGCGGCACAGCTCCTCGATGCCGTCGCGGCCGTAGGCGCCGTTGATCTTTTTGTTTTTGGCGTCGATGTCGACCATGGTGTCGCGCGGAATGGAAATGACGTGCACCACGTCGTTGTCGGCGTCGATGGAGGCCAGCATGATGGTGTCCGTGTTGTAGTCGTCCATGGTTCCGACCAAAAGCACCGTGTAAAAGTTTTTCTTCAAGCCGCGCGCCGGCTCGTCGGGCACGGCGGGCGCAGGCGAGGCGCCGGGGTCTGACGGGGAAGAATCGCCGGACGACGCGGTTCCGCCCGGCCTGCCGCCCGCGGGCGGCCCCGACTGCGCGGGCGGGGTGGTCAGGTAAATGCCCAGCCAGATGCAAAGGGACAGGGCGGCAATGCCGGCCACGGACAAAATGCGCCTGCGGCGTCTGCGCTGCGCGGGGGTGCGGGTTTTTTTGCGGGCCTTGGGCGGCCGCGCGCCTTGTTCATAACGTCCCATAATCGCTCTCCGTTGTCTATAAAAGTGCATCAGCATTCAACAGTATACCACAACCGCATTCGCCGCGCCACAGGTTAAGAAAACTTTAACAAATGGCGCCTGCGGGCAAGGAAACGGAATGGCGCCGCACCGGCGCGCGTTTTTCTTGCGAATGGCGGGAAAATGATATATAATATAGTATCTCTATGTGCGCCTCTTTGCGGGCGCCATTTGATAGACGTTTAAAATTGCCAGTTAGTTTGATGGAGTTGAGTGCAGATGGATGAAAACCGACGCCTTGCCGAGCTTTTGTTTCCCCATATTCAAAAGACGGCCCGGCAATACCTGACCGAAGTTTACCCGCCCCGCCGCCTGCCCGAGGGGGCGATGGTAACCCGCTTTGCCCCCAGTCCGACCGGATTTCTGCACATCGGCGGCGTGTTTACCGCCCTTGTGTGCGAACGGCTGGCGCACCAGAGCGGCGGTGTGTGCTTTCTGCGCATAGAGGACACCGACAAAAAACGCGAGCAGGAGGACGGCGTTTCCGGCATCATCCGCGGCCTGAACGCCTTCGGCGTCACCTTTGACGAGGGCGTCATGCAAAACGGCGGGGAAAAGGGCGATTACGGCCCGTATGTGCAGAGCCGCCGCGCCGAGATTTACCAGTGCTTCTGCAAGGAGCTGGTGGAAAAAGGGCTGGCCTACCCCTGCTTCTGCACCGAGGAGGAGCTGGACGCCATCCGCGCGCGGCAGGAGGAGCAGAAGGTGCTGCCCGGCTATCACGGCGAGTTTGCCCGCTGCCGCAGCCTGACGCCCGACGAGATCGAGCAGAAAATCCGCGCGGGCATTCCCTATGTCGTCCGCCTGCGTTCGCCCGGAAAGCCGGGGGGGCGCGTCAAGCTGCGCGACGCCATCCGCGGCGAAATCGAAATGGACGAGAACATTGTCGACATCGTGCTTTTAAAGCGCGACGGCATTCCCACCTATCACTTCGCCCACGTCGTCGACGATACGCTGATGGGAACCACGCACGTCGTCCGCGGCGAGGAATGGGTGCCCTCGGCCCCCATTCACCTGCAGCTTTTCTATGCGCTGGGGCTTAAGGCGCCCAAGTTCGCCCATGTCTCCCCCGTCATGAAGGAGGAGGACGGCTCCAGACGCAAGCTTTCCAAGCGCAAGGACCCCGAGGCCTCGGTGGAATACTTCGTGCGCGAGGGCTACCCGGCCGACGCCGTCGTCGAATACCTGCTGACGCTGCTCAATTCCAACTTCGAGGACTGGCGCAGGCAGAACAAGACGGCCGACTGCCGCAACTTCCCCTTCTCGCTCAAAAAGATGAGCCAGTCGGGCGCGCTCTTTGACCTTTTGAAGCTGGACAGCGTTTCGGCCGCCGTCATTTCGCGCATGAGCGCGCAGCAGGTGCTGGAGCAGGCGCTTGGCTGGGCGGAGCAGTACGACGGGGAGCTGTTTGACGCCCTTGCCGCCGACCGCCAGTACGCGCTCGGCATCTTCTCCATTGACCGCGGCGGCGCCAAGCCCCGCAAGGACATCGCCAAATGGAGCCAGGTGCGCGATTATGTCTCGTATTTTTACGACGGGCTGGGCGAGCGGCAAAGCGAGTCGGTGACGGGCGTCGCCCCCGGGGATCAGGCCGCCGTTTTGCGCGCTTACCTTGCCGTGATGAACACGCGCGACGACAAGGACACCTGGTTCGAAAAAATCCGCCGGGTCGCCGGGGATGCGGGCTTTTGCCCCGACGTCAAGCAGTACAAGGCCGATCCGGCGGGCTACAAGGGGCATGTGGGCGACGTCAGCTCCATCATCCGCGCGGCGCTCACCGGCCGCAAAAACACCCCCGATCTGCATGCCATCATGGCCCTTTTGGGGCAGGAAAAATGCGCTTTGCGCGTAAAACAGGCATTGGAGGCCATTGAAAATGGAAAATAACAATCAGATAGAGGCATTTGCCAACGGCAACTTCATTCACGATTTTATCGACAAGGACCTGGCCGAGGGCGTTTACGACCACGTTCACACCCGTTTCCCGCCCGAGCCCAACGGCTATCTGCACATCGGCCATTGCAAGGCGCTCATCATCGACTTCGGCACGGCGCTCAAGTACGGCGGACAGTGCAACCTGCGCTTTGACGACACCAACCCCGCCAAGGAGGACGTCGAGTTTGTCGAAGCCATTCAGGAGGACATCCACTGGCTGGGCTTTGACTGGGACGACCGCCTCTTTTTCGGCTCCGATTACTTCGAGCAGACCTATGAATACGCCGTCGAGCTCATCAAAAAGGGGCTGGCCTACGTCTGCGAGCTGACGCCGGAGCAGTTTCGCGAATACCGCGGCGACTTGACCCACCCCGCCGTCAGCCCGTGGCGCGACCGGCCCGTCGAGGAAAACCTCGACTTGTTCGAGCGCATGAAAAACGGCGAGTTCCCCG